>CATBLW010000234.1 GCA_949486985.1 Prochlorococcus marinus str. MIT 9215 | reverse complement strand
TAAAAGCATCCAAATCACCAAGTTCCGGGTGAATCTCCTTGAAATCCGTAATGTCGTAGCCGCCATCCTGCATTGGAGAGGGATAGATGGGGGTGAGCCAGACCGCATCGACTCCCAACCAGCTCAGATAACTGAGGCGACTCGTCAATCCCTGCAGATCGCCGATGCCATCGCCATCGCCATCGCTATAGCTGCGAGGGATCAATTGATAGATAACAATCCCTTTCCACCATGGATCAGCTGCGCACATACTCCGACATCAACTGCACCACTGCTAGACACACATGGCCTTATCGTCATCCCCTTGATTACGAAGAGCAGTCCAACTGGCAAGCTTTTCAAGCGATAGCAATACAGACGAAACAGATCAAAACAAAGTTATCAATCCAGCGAATAGCATCACCAATAACCAACAAGTCCCCAAGCAAATAACACTCATAAAGGCACCCGGAGGCGAGCGCTCTTCAAAGAGGATTTATACCTATCAACCGTAGCTGGTGAATAATGTGCGAACAAAATTCAGCATGAATCAATAGATACCACTTCCTAGCCTGTACAGCAAAAGCGAGTCTATCCTTTATTCAAAGCGAGGCTGCCATGAAAACAAGACAGAACCCTTCTGCTCTTGAAGCCGAATCCCTACCTCCCGAATTACACCAGCTGCTTATACTTGCAAGCGATGGAGACATGGCATGCCATGAAAACGGCAGTGTTTTAATTAGGGAGAATTCCCGTGACAATCCTCTTCTTCTTATTGAAACTGGCCAGGTGGAAATCAACACCTCATACGGCAACAAAGTAATTGTTCAAGCACCAACGGTGATGGGCGAGCAATCTCTACTAAGTGGCAAGCCAACCAATGCCACTGTGATCGCGAAGGGAACGGCTGGGTCAAGAGCCGTAAAAGAAGAAAGTTTCTGGGAACTAATAAGAACAAACACCTACGGCAAGGAATTACTTCAGAGCCTCACAAGACTGAACCTTGATCGATTAAAAGGCCGCTTTCATCCCAAACCTTACGTTGTTTTAGTTGCCGATGATGCTCGCAAAGATGATCTATTCAAAACCGCAGAAGAATTTACAACCTATCTCCAAAAGCAGCCGCTACTTAGCACTGAATCCAACAGCAAGCGCATGCAGGAAGAACTAAATCTACCCGTAGGCAGAGTTGTTCGCTCCGGGCCAAAAGGTGGCATCCAGGAAGTCGGCACACTGGTATTAGAAGGTCTTGTGAAAGCAGTTTTCTTCTTTCCAGACCCTCTGACCAGCCAACCCCATTTCATGGATACAGGCGCACTGCAACGAGTATGCGACGTCTGCCAGGTACCCATTGCAACCAATCGTGCCAGCGCGAAACATTTACTGCGCTCACTAAGCGCTACGGATGCAGACTAAGCGCAAGAATCAAGCAATCAA
This sequence comes from Prochlorococcus marinus str. MIT 9215, assembly GCA_949486985.1. Classification (GTDB taxonomy): domain Bacteria; phylum Cyanobacteriota; class Cyanobacteriia; order PCC-6307; family Cyanobiaceae; genus MIT-9215. The sequence goes on along the minus strand of CATBLW010000234.1, from coordinate 8,144 downwards.
AAGGGAGCGAATCCCTCACGGCACAGACGCAACAATCGCGAAACTTAAGCACACAAAGCAATCAGCATCAATAGCAAAATACTGCCTAATTAAACACAATAAATCATCAATAATTCTCCCTTTTTGTTTTACTCCCCAATAACTTCAGCTAAAAACCGAGCCGCCCTTGCAGGCAGACAGTTTTTAAGCGTTTGAATTCAGCAGCGAGGAGCAAGCAGGCCTTGCAGTCAGCGACGTGCAATCAATAAGACTGCATGATCCCAAGACGCGACAATACAAATCATCCAGAGCCCAAACTCTAAAAACTATTCACTCGAATAGCACCAGTAATCTAAAGCAAGTCATCTAAATCTTGTCGACTCATCCCAATAAAGAACAGGCAAAAAAAAGCAAGTCAGCCAAAGCGAGCCAACCAACGAGAACCATCGAACTGCACTCCCAAAACTGTTATCCCACTGCTAGACAAAACTGGGATTAAACATAGCCCTGTGATTCCAAATCCATCCGATCTGCTCCAACAACTGCGCAAGCCAGTGCTGGCTGGGATCACCAGATCGAAAGCTTGGCGCCAACAACAGTTGCAGGGACTTGAAGCGCTCATCACCAGTCACCAAGACGACGTTCTCGCTGCCCTGGCAACAGACCTCGGCAAACCGCCAACTGAAGCCCTGTTTGAACTGATCATTCTTAGAACAGAGCTCAAGCTTGCCAAGCGGCAACTCAACCGCTGGATGCAACCCAGACGAGTCGCTGTGCCACTCGCTCATCAGCCAGGGAAGGCAAAGGTTTTGCTTGAACCGCTTGGCTGCATTCTGATCATCGGCCCCTGGAATTACCCCTTCTCACTCACCCTCCAGCCCCTGATCAGTGCACTAGCCGCTGGCAATACAGCCGTTCTCAAACCATCCGAACAGGCTCCTGCCACCTCACAACTGATTGCGCGACTCATTCCCCAGCACCTGTCCAGCGATGTTGTTCGCGTCATTGAGGGAGATGGGGAGATGGCCGCAGCACTGACACAACTCCCCTTTGATCACATCTTTTTCACCGGCAGCGGGGCCATTGGCAAGAAGGTCATGGCCGCTGCCGCTGAACACCTCACCCCAGTCACCCTTGAACTCGGTGGCAAAAGCCCCGCAATTGTTCTCGAAGGAGCTGATCTCGCCGTCACCGCGAGGCGACTGATGTGGGGCAAAGGGCTCAATGCTGGCCAAGCCTGCATCGCCCCAGACCATTTGCTCGTCGAATCACAACTCAAAGCACCTCTACTGCAAGCGATGAAACGCTGCCTCGTTGATTTCTATGGACCGAATCCACTGCAATCTCCACACCTGGCAACAATCGTCAACGAGAAGCAATTCCAGCGGCTGAGTCAATTGTTAGAAGGAGCTCGGCAACGAAGCCAAATTCTCTTTGGTGGAGAGATCGATGCCAGCCAAAGACGCATCGCTCCCACATTGATCGACGTGGATCAGCGCAATGATCCACTGATGGCCGAGGAACTTTTCGGACCGTTATTACCGATTCTCAGCATCACCAGCCTTGATGAAGCCTTAACAGACATCCGTCTACAGCCACGCCCCTTAGCGATCTATCTGTTTGGAGGAACAACCGACGATCAAGACAAGTTGCTCAAAACCACAAGCTCAGGCGGGGTTTGCTTTAACGACGTGATGATGCAAGTAGGCATTCCTGAACTGCCATTTGGAGGTGTTGGACCCAGCGGAATGGGGAGTTATCACGGTCTTGCCGGTTTTGAGACCTTCTCCCATCAGAAATCAATTTTGCAGCGTCCTTTCTGGCTCGACATCAAAGTGCGATACCCCCCCTATGCCAATAATCTCGAGATAATTAAACGTTTGATGAGCTGAACATTTAGCAGCCTTTCAAGAATTACTTTTCAGGTTGCTTTCAAAGGGCTGGCGCATCCTGGGATGCACCTTATGTTTCGCCCAGCCGAGACAGACGCATGCGCCGCACGATTTTTACCGCCCTGGCCCTGACGGCATTTCTGCCCTTGCCTTCGATAGGAGCGAGCATCACGGTCAGGCCAGGAGACACCCTTTCTGATATCGCTGCGAGAAACAGGGTTTCTGTAGGAGCCCTGATGCGTGCCAATGGGCTCAGCAACTCTGACTTCATCACAGCTGGCAGCAGCCTGAAACTCCCCGGTAGCGCCGGCAACAGCGTCAGCGCCGGAACAGGTCGTCACCGCGTCAGCAGCGGCGACACGATCAGCACAATTGCTACTCGCTACAAGGTGAGTCAGCAAGCCCTCATCGCCGTCAATGGTCTCGGCAACGCTGACTATTTGGTGATCGGACAGACACTAAAACTCCCCGGTAGCGCCGGCAGCAGTATCAGCGCCGGCACAGGTCGTCACCGCGTCAGCAGCGGCGACACCATCAGCACAATTGCAACGCGCTACAAGGTGCGGCAGCAAGACCTCATCACCATCAATGGACTACGAAGTGCTGACTATGTGGTACTTGGCCAAACGCTAAAACTGCCGAAGGGGGCTTACATCCCTCAAGTCAAACCCAAAACTGTGGCCATCAAGGCCAACCCCAAAGCCATAAGCCACACCGTGGCGCGTGGTCAAACCTTGACGCAGATCGCCCGTGCTTATGAGGTGCCGGTTGCATCGTTGATCAACATCAACCAGATCGCCAATCCCAACAAGGTGATGGCGGGCACAAAGCTCTCTCTGAGAGTCACACCAACCACTCAAGCAAAGCCGCTCGTTAAAACAACAGTCATCACCAGCTCGAAACCTAAAACTCAGGCCAAGCCGAAACAACAAGAGATCGCCATCAAGCCGAAAGCAAAACCAACGGTTCAATCAACAATCAAGCCTGCAAAAACAGCAGCAAAACCGTCTACAAACACAAACTCCACAACGCAAACTTCAGCAAGCAAAACGCAAACCAAGCCCCAACAAAAACCAGTTGCAAGCAAGCCAGCAACAAAATCAACTATCAATCCTGCGAAGACAAGAACCAAGCCACAAATCTCCAAGGTGGTTGTAAAACCAAAGACAACAAAAGTGGCATCAAATGCCAAGAAGGTTGAATGGCGCACTTATGGACCTCTTCAGGTGGATTGGACCAACTGGCAATCCATGGGAGGGAGTTACGTGGCCCCAACCCTCAATCGTGACGGGAAATCCCTCTATTTAGCTGTTAACTGCCCAGCGAGGAAAATCAATGCGACTGGTGATAACGGCGCCTGGAAAACCTGGAGTGCCCCTCAAGACAACTTTGAGCGGGCTCTCTTGAACGACCTTTGCAAAGCCAAGCCCAACTTGAGTTGAGCCGTTGCACTGAACCGTTGAACTGAGCCATTGCGCTAAGCAGCCATTTGCCGGAGGGGTTACTTCGAGCTCTCAAGCCGCATAGTGCAATGGCCAAGGTTGTCTTAAATAACAACGGCCGCTATCTCGCAAGTAGAGCCGTTGAGCACCATCATTGCTCTCCCTAATCAACTCTTCCTGCACAAGTCTTCTCGCCAGCCAGCCCCAACGTTCTTGCCGACTCTGACTCGTTTCAGTCGAAAGGTTACTGCTGAGACTCGATAAATCCACACCAGAGCCTTCATCGATGGCTTCAAGCACGGTTAAGGCTTGTTGAGACCAATCACGAAGACTGCGATCACCCTGCTGACAGCGATCACAACGGCCACAGGGAGGCACCAGTTCACCAACGGTTAACAACAGCGCCTGCTCACGACACATCGCTCCTTCTGCAACCGCTTCCATCCGACGCAATTGTTGTTGGGCAAGCTCCAACCGCTCATGCTGTTGGCTGATTGAGGAACCAGAAGCCGTCTCGTTTCGAGCTGAAGCTTGCATGGCCCAGCCAAGTTTTTTTCGATCGCCTGGCGAGAAAAGCACAAGGCATTCGGCGGGCAATCCATCACGCCCAGCTCGTCCCGATTCCTGCAGATAGCCCTCAGGCGTGGCTGGCAAATTGAGGTGAAGAACCAGCCCTACATCGCCTCGATCCACACCCATGCCGAAGGCCACTGTGGCAACCAACACGGGCTGCTCTTGATCAATGAAACCGGCTAAGGCCTGTTGCCTTGCCTCAGGATCAAGTCCTGCGTGATAGGGGGTTGCAGAAATGTTCTCTGCTTGCAACATCTCAGCCCAATGTTCAACTGAGCGTCGCGTTCTGGCATAAATCAAGGTCGCGCCTCGAGACCGTTTCAAAGCCGCCAACACATCTGGCAAAGGATCTTTAGATCGCCTGCGCATGGCGTATCGCAAATTGCTGCGTTTTGCAGAGCAAACCTGCACCAAAGGCCTCTGCAAACCCAGTAGGCGAATGATGTCAGCACGGACACGAGGAGCCGCCGTGGCACTAAGGGCAACCACTGGAACGCCAGGACAAAGACGTCGCACCTGCCCAAGGCGACGGTAATCAGGACGAAAATCATGCCCCCAGGCACTGATGCAGTGGGCCTCATCAACAGCCAGAGCCACCAACTTGCCCTGAGAAGCGATGTCTTCTAACAACTGACGCGTGCCCTCACCCTGAAGTCGTTCAGGCGCCAAATAAAGCAAGCGCAGGCGATGATCTCGCAACCGAGTCAAAGCATCTCGACGGCGAGCAGGATCGAGGCCGGCATGCAGACAGGCAGCGGGAATCGCTCGACGCTGCAACTGCATCACTTGATCCTCCATCAAGGCAACCAAGGGGGAGATGACCACCACCAAGCCATCACGCACCAAAGCAGGCAGTTGATAACAAAGGGATTTCCCGCCGCCGGTCGGCAGCACCGCAAGGGCATCCTGACCGGCAAGAATCGCCTCCAAGACCGGGCGCTGACCAGGCCTAAAACCATCCCAGCCGTAATGCTGCTGCAAGGCTGCAACAAGTGAATCCACTACACGCTACGCATAGCGGACTCACCATAGCGGCGAGGAGATCAGGCCACTAGATGTAGAGGAATTCTCCTTCTTCAGGGTAATGGGGGCGGCTCCAGCTGATCAGCCGACTCCTCCACCAGCTGCAAGCGAACCTTTTTGCCTCCCGCCAATTCTCCAAGGGAGACTCTCATCGTGGCGCCGCTAAGACTCTGCAGCACACCCAATACATCCCTCAGGTATGGCGTGCTGCTGCCGCTTTCGACCCAAAGACGCTCCTGAAGGCCACCGAGTCGCCGCCAGGCCGTATGCAATTTCAAGACCGAAGCTTCTAAGGCCTGAGCCTGGCCCACGGCATCGGCAAGAAGACCAAGAGAATCGAGGCGCTGAGCTTCCTGCATCGCCTTCTCAATATTGAGTTCACCTTGCTGGAAAGCCCTTACCGTCTCGCTGGCTTCCGTGGCTTTGCTGATCCAACGCGCTGTACTGGTGACATCCTTGATGCAATCAAGTTCTGGCTCCTCTCGGAGGGTCCGACGCAGGTCCTCTTGCTGATTGTCTGGCAACTTGGCCAACTCACGAACCAGAGGAGCCACAACCCTGGAAGGCAGAAGATTTTCCTGCGTTCGCTGTCGGATTTCCTCTGGCAAAAGAGGACTCGTCGCAGCAGTGAAATCATCAGTAAGCCGACGAACCTGTTGGCGCGAGATGTCCTGCCCTTCATTGGCCGCTTCAGCAATCATCAACTGCACCTCTGGTGCAGCTTGTGCCGTCTCCATAAAAGCGCGCTTGGAGAATTGATTCACACTGGTTTCTTCCAACATTCCTCCACCAACGAGGTCATCGGCCGACTCGGCTAACTGAATCAAGCCATAAGCACGGGTTTTACTGACCTCCCGTTCCCGCAACCACTGCAGGAAACCAGCGCCCCGACCCTCGCCACCTCGCTTCTCCCGATCGCGCACCGCACGCAGAATCCTTCCTCGCCAAATCTCGGTCTGCAAATCAAAGCGATCGCATACAGCCCAGGCTTGCTCGAGCTTGTCGAGGAACTCAAGGTTGCTGATGTCGTCCTGTTCTGGATCAGGCAGATCCAACTGAAAGGCCAAAGGATCTGGAACAACCGATGAGCTCACCAAAGCAACAGATGAATGAGGATCGATGCTGCCACGGCATTCGAACGCAGCGAAAACATTCTGTGACGTTAGAGACAACTAGCTGTAACGCCAGGATAGGCTTGCTAGTGCGTCCCAATCCGTGCTCCAGATGGCGATTTCCAAAGGTGATCAAGTGCGCGTCAAGCGCAATGAGTCCTACTGGTTTAACGAAGTTGGCAAAGTCGTCTCTGTCGACAGTTCTGGACAAGGTGGCAAGTACACCGTTTTAGTGCGTTTTGAGAAAACCAACTATTTCGGCATCCAAGGTACTGACGCCGGCAACACCACAAATAACTTTGCCGAATCCGAGCTTGAGAGCGTCTGAAACGCTTGCCTGAACTTCCTGAAGTTGAGACGGTCCGCCGAGGTTTAGCAGACCGTCTTAGGCATTTTGAAATCAACCATGTTGACGTCTGCCGTGAGAGGGCCATTGCAAGCCCTGGTGGATCGTTGTTGTTTATTCAGAGGCTTCGTGGCCTGCATGTAGGCAACTGGTCTAGACGTGGGAAATACCTAATGGCGTCTCTCCATAAACAAAGGATTGAAGATTCCATTGATCAAGCCAATGAACCCGATGGAGGCTGGTGGGGCGTTCACTTGCGGATGACTGGTCAGTTTCAATGGCATGAAACCAGCTGTTCACCCTGCAATCACACACGCGTGCGCTTATGGAACCCGCAAGGGGCTGAGCTGCGTTTTGTTGATACTCGCAGCTTCGGCCAAATGTGGTGGGTCCCCCCGAAGAACACTCCAGAGTCGGTCATCACGGGCCTTCAGAAGCTTGGGCCGGAGCCATTCAGCGATGCCTTTAATGCTGAATACCTCAAACAAAGATTGAAAGGCTCAAAACGAGCAATTAAGTCTGCTCTTTTGGATCAATCCATCGTTGCCGGAGCCGGCAACATCTATGCCGACGAAAGCTTGTTTGCAGCAGGGATCCGGCCGCACAAGGCAGCAGGGCAACTGAACGAAGCACAACTCAAACGCCTGTGTAGCAGTCTCATTGATGTGTTGAACACAAGCATTGGAGCTGGTGGAACAACGTTCAGTGATTTCCGCGATCTAGAAGGCGTCAACGGCAATTACGGTGGACAAGCATGGGTCTACGGCCGAGGGAGCAAACCCTGCCGACGCTGTGGGACGCCAATTAGCCGGGATAAACTTTCTGGACGGAGCACACATTGGTGCTCAATATGCCAAACCTGAATCAACAATAGGATGTGCAATCTGGATCAGGATAGGAAGCTTCTTACTGAAACAATCCAGCGACTACATCAGCGGGGCTGGTGTGAAGGTACGGGTGGAAATTTCAGCGTTGTGATCAGTAAAAGCCCTTTACGATTGCTAATGGCACCAAGCGGTATCGACAAAGGCAAAGTATTAGCGAACGAACTGATCGAAGTTAATGAAGAAGGAGCTGTCGTCCAAGGGGGAGGACAGGCAAGCGCCGAAACAATGATGCATCTCATGTTGGCCAAGCAAGCGAATGCCGGATGCATTCTGCACACGCACTCACTGGCTGGTACGCTGCTTTCAAAGCATCACAATGGAGAATTTTCGATAAGGATTGAGGGTTGGGAGATGATGAAGGGTTTAAAGGGAATCGACACCCACGAGTCAGCAATCAATATGCCGATAATAAAGAACAATCAAAATATTCACCAACTGAGCAACAACGCCAAGCAAATAGCCAGGGAAGCACCATATGGAATCCTTGTCGAAGGACACGGATTGTATTCATGGGGAAAAGATATTACCGAAGCCAAACGCCATGTCGAAATCCATGAGTTCTTACTGGAACTGACATGGCATGAAAGACTTTTAGCCAAAACAATTCAATGATCACTCATTTACTATTTGACATCGAAGGGACAACATGTCCAACGACATTCGTCAGCGACGTATTATTCCCCTATGCCTATCAACATCTAGAAGAATTCCTTGACAACCATGAAAACGAGCACGAGACACAAAGCATAATCAAGGAGCTCTGGGAAGAATGGAAGATCGACAATGACAGCATAAGCCGGGAACTTTATTCAGCGTCAAGAAAAAATGAGACAGAAGGGACAAAGCAAACGTGCAAATATCTCAAGCACCTGATCACTATTGACCGAAAG
>CATBLW010000233.1 GCA_949486985.1 Prochlorococcus marinus str. MIT 9215 | reverse complement strand
CCTTTAGCTCTGTACAACCCAACGGCATGCCACGGCTGCTACCAGCAGTACGCCACTGCCTGTGATCCAGCTCAGTCGTTGACGTCGGATGAGCCGTGGTAGCAGCACAACACAACTGGCCCAGCCGATCGCGATCACCATGCTTTGGCAGAAGTCAATCACGTGGGCATCAGCAGTCCATTGTGGCCAACCCATCGGCAAGACCATCCCCGCCTCTGTCATCCCCATCGGTAGATGGCGCGCTAAGAGCACACTCCATAGCAAGGGGATCGAGGCATACAGCCAGCGATTGTTGATCCATAGACCAATGGCTGCTGGCAGGCTTAGAGCCAATGCAGCAAAAGCCAATCTTGGCAAGATTGGACCTGCCTGAAGAGATTCTGGTGCCAGAGGTAGCCATCCAACGAGTCGATGCCACGCATGCAGAGCAATACCACCAGCCAATACAAGGATTAAGCCTCTCTCTCCGGCTGTGGCATGCATGTTGCGATGTAGATCGGCAGCAGCCGGTCGCAGTCGTAACTGCACGGAGCGATGTGGACAGGCCTGGGCACAGCTCATGCATAGAACGCAATTGCGGTTGTCGAGAAGATGTGCCGGGTGTGTCCCGAGAGGGCAGCCATCGGTTGCCATTCCTTCTCCTTCAGCAGGTCCTCCTTTGAAACAGGCGTAAGAGCTGCAACTGCCTGCGCAGGTTCCTGGTTGCGCCCTGAGTTCCAGGATCGAGAGCTTGGCAAATAATCCGTTCATGCCGCCAACTGGGCAGAGATAGCGACACCAGAATCTTTTTTCAAAAAGCATCGAACAGATCACTGCACCTGCCGTGATCACAAGCAACAGGCAACTACTCAGCCAGGCTGTGTTCTCTAGGTTCCAAACCTCTTCCCAGATCAGGATTGTGGCAAAACCGGCTGCAAGCACTGGAGCTCCCCAGCTGTCGTGGTCGCCCTTCGGCCATGGTTTCGGTTGTAGCCAGTCACTAGGCCAACCCAGAGAGTTGATGATGCCGCTAAGGGCTATTTGGCCTTTTTGGCAGATTTGGCCCCACACCATGAAGGGACAAAATGCACACCACAAGCGGCCAACGAGGGGATAGGTCAGCAGGATGAGCGGCCACCACCAAGCCCAGAAGAATTTCAGCATGCTGTTGTGACCACGATCCTGAGGCCCTAGCCAGAGCCAGAGGTTCACCACCACAAACAGCCAGCTGACAACGCCAAATAGCAGACCGTTCCAAAGCTTTGGTGAGCGCATCAGTTGCCGTAACTGTGGCTTCCAACGCCAAAGATCAAAGCGAAGGCTTGGCTCTCTGCTGTTGACCCAGAACACGTCTTCTGGCAACGCCGCCGACAGGTTCCTCTGCGTTGATGGTCCTGCTCCGGATTCGGCCGCGGCTTGACGGCGCGTCTGTCTCAACGCCCGCTCGACAACGTTTTCGAGTTCGCGAAGGTTGTTTGGAAAATCGTGGCTTTGTAGGCGTGTGATCACTGCAGTTGGCAGTTCGGGTGGCTGTTCCCATCCCAATTTTTTACTGCGCAGGCGCACGTTGTAACGGAGCCACTCCCCTAGATCGGAGCGGCGTACTCGCAAGGCTGGAACACGGATTTGGACCACCACACCATCGAGTTCTTTGACCTTCGATTCAGAGGTGAACATCACCCTGCCGGAAAAGTCCGGATGGCCGTTTTTTGCCAGCTCAATCAGGCGTTGGCGTAGTTGGGGTTCAGCCAGATCAATGCAATCGATCAATAGGTTGCCATCGCCTAAACAAGCCAGCAGCGATGGTTCACCGGAGCCTTCTCGACCAAATAACTCAACCCCATCGCCATGCATGTTGCTGGCATCAAAGTGCATCAAGGGCAGACGTCGATCAGCCGAGCTGAAATGAACAAGCTGGGCGATGTTGTCTTTCTCTAAGCCAGGTTCGCCACTCACCAATAGGGGTTTGCGTTGGCGATCATTGGAGGCCTGGCGAATCGATTCTCGTAGTTTGCAGGCATAGCGACTGGAGCCCACCACGCCACGGCGAGGGCGCCCAATCAGATGGGGAGCCATTCGCAGCAGGCAATCTTTACTGACGGTTGACTCCATGCCTAATCACTACCTGAGGGTTTGTTCCTTCTCAAGAGGGCCATAGTCATGGTGCCAGTCTTTGGATGCACCATTGCTTGTTCTGATGTTCGGGCTGGCTTGTCTCAATCTGGAATTCGTATCGAAATCGATCGTGTAGTCGATTCTCACGTCCTTGCCAGAATTCGAATTCGTATGGCTCGACCCGAAAGCCTCCCCAGCTTTCCGGGAGGGGGATTTCCCCATGTGCGAATCGGCGTTTGATTTCTTCCCATTTCTGTTCAAGGATCTGCCTGGAGCTGACCACGGCGCTTTGTTCCGAGACCCAGGCTCCAATGCGACTACCGAAGGGGCGGGAGCTGAAGTAGGCCAGAGATTCAGCAGTTGTGATTCGCTTGGCATGACCAAGGATGGCCACTTGTCGCTCAAGTCCATACCAGGGGAAAAGAAGGCTGACATTTGGTTGTTTGCCAATGTCGACGGCTTTGCGGCTGGTGTAATTCGTAAAGAACACGAAGCCATGCTTATCGAAGGCTTTGAGCAAAACGGTGCGACTACTCGGACGCTTTCCATCAAATGTGCCAAGCACCATCGCATTGGGATCAAGTAATTCAGCATCGATCGCTTGCTGAAACCAGTGGCGGAATTGTTCCACTGGATCGGGATCCAAGTTGTTTCGTCGCAGGTCTGATTGCTTGAAAGCCCTGCGAAGTTCCGTGATCTGTTGATCGGGTACGAAGTTATTCATAGAGATTCTTTTTTGTCAGCTTCTGCAGCCATTGCCAACAGCAACATACTTTTTGCCGTTGCCAATTGATTGTTGATTGCTGTTATGTGGATAGATCTTCCGGCAAGATTGCACCCTCGAATCGACATCCTTCCAGTTGAGCATTCTTTAATTCTGTGCCGCGCAGATCGCATCCGCTCAGATTCGCTTCACGCAGATCAGCTTGCCAGAAGTTTGTTCCGTAGAGACAGCATCCCTGAAGATTGGCGCCATGCAGATTGGCTCCTTGCAATTGAGCAAAACTGAGATCTGCATTTTGAAAATCAGCTTCTCCAAGGTCAGTGAGTTGATCAAGCCCTGATCGAAAATCAGCCTCGACCAGGCCAGCATTTTGCCATTGGCTCCGCGCTGCAACGACACCTCGAAGGCAGCATCTGTGCAGCACAGCATGATTGAAATCTGCTTCCTGAAGCCTTGAACTGGAGAGATCTGCGTCGTGCCAGAACGACTTTCGAGCTTTGATGCCAGAAAGATCAGCACCCCAAATCAGAGCTTGTTGAAAGCAGCAACCCTGAACATTGGCCTGACTGAGCTTGGCGTGGCCGAATCTGGCTTCTTTAAAGCAGCTGCCTTGAAGGTCGCAATTGGAGAGGTCAAGATCTTGACCATCGATTTCTCCCATTTGCAGACCATGCAGATGCCGATTCCCTTCAGCTAGAGCCTGCCTTAACTGCGCAAGATTTTTGGGGCTTTGGCGATTAGCATCGCCCATCTTTAAAGAATGGAGGAGAGGGCTTCGAGTTGTTGACGTCGCGCAGTCAGCAGGAGCTTCTCAGCTTGACCAATGAGCTTGAAAACGGTTTTATCAATCACCTCGTAATAAACGAGTGAACCTTCAGGCCGACGATGCACGATGCCTGCTGTGGTGAGCAGTTTTAGATGCTTAGAGACGAGAGCCTGGCTGAGTGACGTTTGTTCAACAACAGCTGTCACATTGAGCGGCCCACCTTTGAGAGCTTCGAGTACAGCGAGCCGATTGGGCTCAGAGAAAACCTTGAAATATTCAGCCAGGTGGTCCATCTAAAGAATTCTCTATCTGGTTCGGCAGACCATAGCGTGAATGAGCCAAGTATTGATGATGCCAGATTGCAATATTGCAATGTTGACATGTCTTCTTGAGGAGCGCTTTCTTTTTTTGCTTGTCAGGCATTGAGCGATAAGGCTTCGCCTTGCCTTTGGCAACCCAGCCTCTCAGGGCGCTCTTGCCTTGCCCTTGCCCCCCTGCTTGAGTTGTCCTGCCGAGCTAGGTGATCATTTTTTAGAATTTAGATCGTTTTGATAAGTGGCAAATAACTCGTCTATATCAAGGTCCTCTCGGCTTTGATTGCCTGCAAGGTTGAGTGATTCGAATCCATCTCGTGTGCATGCTGTATCGCATTTGTGTATGCCTGATGGCTTAAAAGTTGCTCTTCGTTAATTCTTTGCCTTGAATAGTTTGGATTGCGATGAATTTATTTTAATGCAATTAATGCTTGCTAGCCCTCATTGAGGGATATAATTCAGCCTGATATTGGACAAGACACATTGACTTTGTTAAAGGCTGTGAAGCACTAAAGCCTTGTGGCAGACAGCGAAGTATTCCCTTGAGTGCCCTTGGCAAGTCAATCCCAATAGGAAAAAGTCCTATAATTTATATAGATTGAGATAAGGGTGATGACAGCGACTGCTTCTAATCCTCCTGCAGTGTCGGGTGGAGGTAGGAATGAGCTTCCTCCACATCTGAGTGACAACCTTCTCACCCCACGCTTTTACACGACAGAATTTGAGAAGGCTGCGAAAACTGATTTAGAGATTGCACGACAAGATTTTGAGGCGGCCTTTAAAGAGATGGAGGCTGATTACAACCTCAAGCATTTTGATCGAAAGGCTTCACTTGAACGCCTTCACGAACTATCACCAAGCGATAAGGCGGTATATGAGAGCTATCTAGTTCGCTCGGTTGTTTCTGAATTTTCAGGCTTTTTACTGTTTAAGGAGATTTCCAACCGATTCAAGAAGGCAGGTCGTAAAGAGCTTGGCCAATTTTTTCAATTTTTATCTCGAGATGAAGCTCGTCACGCTGGCTTCTTGGGCAGAGCATTGAAAGCAGAGGGAATCAATGTAGATCTGCCAAATCTGGGCAAAAAACGAGCGGCAACATTCTTCCCCCTGAGCTGGGTTCTCTATTCTCTGTATTTATCAGAAAAGATCGGATACTGGCGTTATATTCTCATTGATCGACACCTGAAAGCTAATCCTGAAAAGGCATGTGCCCCTTTATTTGATTTCTTTGAGCCTTGGTGCCAAGATGAAAATCGGCACGGCGATTGCATTAATTTGATGATGCGTTGCTGGCCTGGAATGACCAAAGGTTTCCGAGGCAAGTTGCTCAGTCGATTCTTTCTTTGGAGTGTCTTTCTTACTCACACACTTACAGTTTGTGAGCGTGGAGATTTTTATGAGCTTTTGGGTATGGATCCTGTCCTTTTTGACGAAGAGGTCATTATTCAAACCAATAACACGACGCGTAATGCTTTCCCCTGGGTCTATGACTTTGATGATGGCAGATTTCTCTCAATGCGCATTCAGATTGTGACGGCTTTCAGGGAGTGGAGGCAGAGCTCATCTTTATCAAAGCCACTGGCTCTTGCAAAGTTTGTGTCCTTGATTTTTAGGCAATTTGCACTTCCAATGCAGAAAACAAATGCTGTTCGCTACGGCTAAATAAAGGAATTGGACTGGACATATGGTTGAAAAATACTTAGTTCAAATGTTAATAAGTAGTGCCTGCTTGATGGTGTTGTGAATGATTACAGCTCAAAAGGGCTTCCTGCTTGGCTTTTTATGGCTTCTAAATATTTGCCAAATTGCATTTCGTAAACTTCGTCTTCATCCTGGGTTTCAACTTCAAGAGGCCCAACTGCTTTTGCTACGCAAATAAGACCATATCCTTTATTAATCATCTCCCTAGAAAGACCAATCCCAGCATTCTGATCCATCTGGCCGTTGATAATCCTAACGGCACATGCTGTGCAACATCCGTTTCTACATGAGAAAGGCAATGCTTCACCCTGCGATTCGAAATTGCGAAGAATGTATTCCCCTTCAGGAACATCAAATGTAATGGTGCGATTAGCCTGTCGGTGATGAATGGTGACTTTGTGTAGTGGTTTCATGTCATTGAATTGGGGAGACTGTGTTTGCAGCAATTGTCAGGAGAGGATCGCATTGGTTCATGATCTTTTGTGCATAATTATCCTTTAATTCTCTGTTTTGAGGCCTTCAAATTCATAGACTTGTTAAGAGCTAAGATCTCTATAGGTGGGTTTTGGAGGCAGTGCATTGGCTTTTTCTTGCAGTTCCGCGATGTCCAAACTTGCCTTGGATTTGTTGCCACCAAAACGAAGTTGAAGCCAGTCAATTGCGATGGAATCCTTAGCAACTACTGCTTCAAGTTTGTCTTCAGATAGCTTGAAGGCTTTGACTAGTTGTGGAGAAAGGTACCAGAATGGAACATCTTCTCCTAGCCGCTTTCTGCGTTCTCGGATTGTTTCACGCAGTTGACCATGGCCGCTGAGCTGACCTTCAGGCGCTAGCAGAACATAGAGATCTAGGGGCTCTGGCATGGCGAAGAGGTTTGTGAGGATTCCTCAATTGCAAGCTTAGTCGCCAAGCTGGCCAGCCAAGAACACATGATCCAAATCTCGAGATAGCGCTAGTATTATGCCATAATACGGCTATGGCCTGGGGCGAGGTATTTGTCCTGATGCTCATTCCCATTCGCTGGCGGCAATTCAGTTATGACCACTTCAGCAAAGTCTCTAGAGCTGTCGGGCTCTCAAAGCGCACCTCATTTGCGTGAAGACCTGCTCACGCCTCGCTTTTACACCACGGAGATAGAGAAGGCAGCTCGAACCAGTCTTGATGAGCAGCGACCTGCCTTTGAAGCGATGCTCGGCGAGATGGAAGCCGATTACAACCGTAATCATTTTGACCGTAAAGCCCCTTTAGATCGCCTGGGCTCATTGAAACCTGAAGAGAAGGTTGCCTATGAGAGTTACTTGGTTCGTTCTTGTGTTTCTGAGTTTTCAGGATTTTTGTTGTTTAAGGAGCTCTCACGTCGTTTGATTAAGAGCGGCCGCCCAGACCTGGGTCGCATGTTCCAGTTGATGGCTCGCGATGAGGCTCGTCACGCTGGCTTCTTGGGCAGAGCATTGAAAGCAGAAGGTATCAGCTTGGATCTGCCCAATCTCAGTGGTAAGCGCCCGGTTACTTGGTTCCCACTCAGTTGGGTGCTCTATTCCGTTTATCTATCAGAAAAGATTGGCTATTGGCGTTACATCTTGATCGATAGGCACCTGAAGGCGAATCCAGAAAATTCGTTTGCGCCCTTGTTTGACTTTTTTGAGCCCTGGTGCCAAGACGAGAATCGCCACGGAGATATTTTTAATATGTTGATCCGTTGCTGGCCGCGAATTCGCAGTGGCTTTCGCGGCAAATTGTTGAGCCGCTTTTTCCTATGGAGTGTGTTCCTTACCCACAGCCTCACTGTTTGTGAGCGTGGTGAGTTTTACCAATTGCTAGGGATGGAGCCGAGTCTTTTTGATGAGGAGGTCATGCGTAAAACCAATGACACCTCTCGACATGCATTCCCTTGGGTTTTTGATCTTGATAGCAGCGACCGTTACATGGAGCTGCGCGATCAGCTGGTTGATACCTTCCGAGATATCAAAAATGCGGATGGCTTGATAGCAAAACTTGGCTTGCAGAGTCGTTTTGCTTCCTTGCTCGTGCGTCAGTTCTTTCAGCCGATGGTTCCTTGCGTTGAAAGTGTGGAGTGAATCAGGATTGGGTTTTGTTTTAGGTCAGCGGAACTGAGAGTGTTGATCTCATAATCAGTCGCCTTGCAGAGCTGCCCTTGTAGCCGACGGTTTCAAGGGCAGATTGGAATCGTTCGGAAAAACTTGCGATTAGCTCAATGGGGTTCATGCCGATTGTGCGCATGTCATTGGTGAGGGTTTGCAAAATGCTGAGAGTTATTGGTAGTGCTTTCGAGCAGATGCTGCTCACTTCATTTTTGGCTTCTTTGAAATGCGCTTTTAGCCAGCATTCGGCGTAATTTATATGTTGTTCTTCATCATGAAGAACCAACTCTGTGATCGGTTGGGCATAGGGATCTGCCACTGGTAAATACTCCTGGTAGGCCGCTATCGCAAAGCTTTCAATAATCAGCCCTTGGATGACGAGGCAGCCAGCCAAATTACCATTGTGCTCGCACTCTTGAAATAGCTTATGCAGAGGATCGAATAACTTGCGAGCGAGACTTGTGTCCGCTCTGATGCTGAGATTGCGTCCACATCCGACGAAGTCGACGGCATGTCTACTTTCCATGGCGGCTAGAGAGAGCAATAAATCATGATCGTCGGGAATGGATTTGGCCAAGCTGCGAAAATGGCGATCGGCAAGTGTTTCGCCGATTACAACCACACCATTAATGCGGCTATAGGCATCGCGATAGGCATCACTATGAAAGTCTGGTTGCTTGTTAATCATTTGAGGAGGGAAGTTGTTCATTGACAGGCCATCAATGGATGATTCATCGCTGTCCTGGCGTTCTCCCAGGTTTCGGCACGATCCATCGATAGACAGTCTTTAAACCATGGACCACCAAGGGTATAGTGCAGGATTTTTGCGTTGTTGGGGACTGGCTCTACGCCGACTAAAACATTCCATTCAGCTGGTAAGGATCCAATCTCATCATCCATTAACCACTTGAATTGATGAAGCTCTAGCCCTGAGGCTGTGTTGACATAGTCAACGGTTAGGGCTTTGCATCGATTGCAGTTGAAAAGCATAACTGAAGACCAATTTTTTCTTTCGTATGGCGTTTGAGGCATGCCTTGGAACTTTTGGCCTGGCTCACATTTGTGTTGATGTTTGACGACTTGAATGGCATATCTCTCGTCACGAAGAGCCCAAAGCTCAGCAATATTTGCAAGGCAAAGCATGTCAGCATCTATAAAAAGAGCCCAACCTTCGAATTCGCAAAGCCAGGGGACTAGGAAGCGACTAAATGAGAAGGCAGTGCTCTGCAGGCTGCTTTCAGGGCGTTCATATATGCCTTTAAGTTGTGATAATCGAACCTGAGCGATTTGAACGGGGATGCTTGAATTGGCTTGGATTGAGTCCGTGAGCACATTGACAGCGACATCCTCGCGTGGATCGAAACCAATAAAAATTTTGGGTTGAATCATTATTCAATCAAAGAGCAATTTTCAAGTTGTGGATTAATAGTTTGCTTGTATTAATTCATGAACTAATGATGCATTCATACAAGCCCAATTTTTGCGAGTGGTGCTTGAGGAGGCAGGCTCAATGCATGGCTGTGTAGCCAGTGGCTACTCAGCAAGAGGGTGTCAAGTTGGCCGCCGAAGCGCAATTGCAGCCATAGGGCTTTGCTTGGTTCTTTGATCGCAAGGGCTTCTTTGTTGTGGCTTCCCAGTTGATTGCTGGTTTGTTCTGGCGATAAATACCAAATGCCGCCGTCGTCGCTTTGGACATGGCTGCGTTGCTCATTCATCAGCTCCCGCAATTGGCCATCCCCACTTAATTGGCCTGTGGGAGCGAACAGGAGATGGACGCTGAGCTGCTCGTCCGATAGGGGCTCAGTAGAGGAATTTGTCATGGGCTAGGGCACTCCGGAATACGCACAGCTTTGCGCTCGCTGGAACAACGTTACCATTATACAATTGATGAAGGCGTCGCAGGATTCTAGGTCTGTTATTCCATAGTAGTGACATGCCTTTTGGTTCTTAGCAGTGATGCCAGCTTCTCCTCCCGTCCCGATCTCTGGATCGATCTCAGATCATGCCAGTCGTAGTGATGCATTGCAGCGCAAAGGTTTTGGCCCTCGTGTCCGCAAGCTTCATGCTCGCATTGGTAAAGCCCATCATCAAGCGGAGGGCATGGTTTTTTCCAAAGCGTTGCTCGCCGGTGAGGTCACTCCGCTCCAGCTGGCTGCCTTATTCCGGGCTGTTGCACCTGCTTATCAGTTCTTAGAGCAAGCGGCGCCGTCTTTGGCTTACAGGTTGGGAGCGCGCTCCATGCCATGGCCGGAGCTTGCGCGTACAGCTGCACTTGAACTTGATCTCTGCAATCTCAGTGGCTTGCCTGCCACTCCAGATTCTGTTGCTGCCACCACCTGGCTGGAGCAGTTGCATGAGCTGGCAGATCATTCGCCTCATCGACTGATGGCGCACGTTTATGTGCGCTATGGGGGAGACCTCTCGGGTGGTCAGCAACTCGGAAGCCAGGCGAGTGCCATTCTTGAGAAGAATGGTTGGCCAGCAGCAAGTTTCTGGCTCTTCGAGCGGCCAATAGCAGAGCTGAAAGCGAGTTTGCACGCTGCCTTTGAGGAGCTTGAGCTTTCCGATTTTCAGGAGCAGGAGCTCTTGGAAGAAGCCGAGGCTGCTTTTCATGCCACGCAACGGTTGTTGGCAGAGCTGGCCTTGCTCCATTGAAGAGGGATGTTCTGTCCTTCAGCTCACTATCTCAACCTTTTAACGCTAACGACCCCATGACGGCTACACCATTGAGTCCGGTTGAGCTTCTACTTAAATACGATCAGCCTGTCCCTCGATACACCAGCTATCCCACTGCTGCTTCTTTTAGCTCCGCAGTCGGAGCTAAGCAGATGCGGAGTCAGCTGGAGCAGCCCAGTGATGCTCCCTTATCGCTTTATGTGCATGTGCCCTTCTGCCGCCATTCCTGTTGGTATTGCGGTTGTAACCGGATCACAACTCAATTGGGCTCCAAGGTGGTGGCGCCATTCTTGAAAACGCTGAAGCAGGAACTCGAACTGGTAACGGCAGCAATGCCATCTCGGCGCCGGCTGGCTCAGTTGCATTGGGGAGGGGGGACCCCTAACTATCTCAATCAAGAAGAGCAGCAAAAGCTTTGGCAGTTGATCAGCGAGCATTTCGATTTAGAGCCTGATTTGGAGGCCTCGATTGAAGTGAATCCAGAATTTCTCAGCCGTGAAGAGGCTTTGGGGCTGCGAGATCTTGGCTTCAATCGCATCAGCTTTGGCCTTCAAGATGCCAACCCTGAAGTTCAGAAGGCGGTGAATCGGGTGGTGCCTGAGGAGCAGCTGTGTCAAGCCATGAAGTGGTTGCGAGAGGCAGATTTCGAGAGTGTCAATGTTGATCTGATTTGCGGTTTACCGCTGCAAACGCCGGAACGCTTCCAAGCCACGCTCGAGTTGGTTGGCATGCTGGTACCAGACCGCATTGCGCTCTTCTCTTTCGCCTACTTGCCAGAGAAGTTGCCGCTGCAGCGCAAGATCAAAGCTGAGCAGCTGCCTAGTCAGCGAGAGCGACTCATGATGCTGGATCAGGCCAATCGACTGTTAATCAGTTACGGCTACGACGCCATTGGTATGGATCATTACGCTCTCCGTGATGACAGCTTGGCGATCGCTGCTCGTGAAGGTCAATTGCACCGTAATTTTCAGGGCTACACAACTGGTGGCGAGCTTGATTTGCTTGGTGTGGGCCCAACAGCGATCAGTCAGTTCAAGCATTTGTTTTCTCAGAATCAGCGTGATTTGAAGCCTTGGAGGGCGGCGATCGAAGCTGGCGTGCTGCCGGTGGAAAGGGGATTAGAGGTCAATGAAGCCGATGTATTCGAGCGTCGTGGCTTGATCAAGGAGGTGATGTGCCATTTCCGCGTGATGATTGATTTGAAGCGCTTTGCCAGGGAGTGGGCTGATTTAAAGGAATTGGCCACCGATGGCTTGGTCATGCTGCATCGTGATGGCGATATGGGTGAAGTGGTCGTCACCACTGAGGGGCGTTGGTTGATTCGCACGATTGCAGCCGTCTTCGATCCCCAGCAGCGTCAGGAAGCCAAAGGGTCTCGGCTTGTGTGAGCGTTGCTTTGTGGTGCACCAAATGGCTACAGCGCTAGTAGCACCGCTTAAACCAATTGCATCAAATCAATTGCATCAAATCAATGGCATCAAACCGTCGCAAAAACCACTCCACACCAGCACTCCCGATCAGCATTGCTGATTAGTACTCCATAAACAGCACTCGATATCAGCACTGAATAGCAGCAAGCATGAGGCCGCCTGTT
>CATBLW010000232.1 GCA_949486985.1 Prochlorococcus marinus str. MIT 9215 | reverse complement strand
GTTCTCCTGCTGCCAAGTTGAGCTTCACGGCTAAAGCCGTACTCACCTGTTCCCCTGACCTGTTGTGGCGATCGTTGTTGCTGTTCGCGATTCGCCCATCACTGGCAAAGGAGTCCCAAAGTTCGCTGCCATCACCGCTGGGATCCCAGCGACTGCAACGCATGATTTCAACTCCTGGCAGATCATCAGGCACAGCCATGCACCACTGTCCCTGTCCTTCAGCAAGAGGTTCTGCTCTCTCCCCCTCCATCAACAATCCCGTGAGCCCAGGCTGATCAATCCAGCTGTTGCGCTGCCCCTCCCCAGCGCCAAAGGCAGGAAGGTATTGATTTTGCGGACGGCCATGATCTTGCGACTCCAGCCTGGTTGAAGGGGTCGTGCTGGTGAACCAGCCACATGTGTTGCGCCAGCTGAGCAACAGTGAGAGTTCCAACGGTTGAGATGTTGGATTGTGCAACTGGAAACGGAACACAGCTAATGGGTAGCTGGTGCGGCGATAGTCGCCAGGAAGAATGGGGCTAAAGGCCTCACAGGTCAGGTCAGCAGCAAAAACGCTCTCGTAATGGGTCCAACTCAGTGGATAGCGAGCTGCGTAAGTGCCGGTAGAACGCTGCTGAGTACTTGGTGGATACCAATTCCAAGCCGAGAGCGGCTTGCCACTGTTGGCGAATGAATCGTCTGTTTGTGGCTCTGTTGCCAAAGCATGAGCGCGCCGTTGCTCTCCCTGCCGCTCAAATAAGGCGAATTGGCAATCGGGAATGCTGCCCTGCCAATGCTCGCCAGCATCAAGATTCCAAAGGTTGAATTCACCGCGTGAATTACGACCAATGCAACCAGCCCCAAAGCCTCCCAATGGCATGCCATGCCAGGGCCCATGATCTAAATCCTTGGTGTCATCAGCCGAATAAGGCTGTTGCCATCCCAAGCCAAAAGGTCTGCTCCAACTCGCAGCAGGTGCGCTCCAGAAGCCACTGTTCGCTCGCCGACTCCAAAGGGCGCGCAACGTTGAAAGGCCAAAAGGGGCCATGAGGCAGCAAGTAGTGCCTCCAGCGTGTCAGCACCTTGAACGATCAGCCAGCGGCTTCATTGACCGAAAGGACAAACCACGAATCAACACGAGTTCATAGCTTTGAATCCTGAGTCCCCTGTTCGGCATCGAGCAGAGCATCAATCGTGACAGCTGATCGCACCAAGGCCTGATATCGCTTCAGCAAGCGGCGATTGCGATCTAGCCATCGCGCTGGGTCCTGATCCTGGACGAGGCCAGTGCCAACGTCGAGGCGGGGAGCTTCTTCATCCATTAACTCCAAATCACCTTGCTTTTGAATCAACGCCACCACTAACTGATGCAGGCGTAAGCGTCGATCAAGGGAAGAAGAATCTGGTTCCATTGACTGCAACCTAATCAGAACGCCACTCCCCTATTCAAGGCAACAACCGATCGCTGCCCTGCAGCCGAGAATGACTGCATGCCCGCTTCCAAAAGAACAACTTCAATCCACGTTGTGGGCACCGACGCTGCTGGTCTGGAACACCTGGCTGCGTGCTTGCAAAATCATGTGTTGACTGCTCAAGGGGTAGCAGCACCACGTCGGCTGTTGGCGCAACTGCCCGGCTGGTGGCAGCAGCAGAGCAAGGATCAACCCTTGCCTGAGCTAATGGCTAGCGATCAACCAGATGCATTGATCACCTGGTTAAGGCAACTGGAAGGCAATGCCGTCGTCCTGGCCAGTGGCGATCCTCTCTGGTTTGGAATTGGTCGCCTCTTGTTGGAGGCGTTTCCCCCCAACCAATTGCACTTTCATCCGGCCCCAACCTCATTGCAGCTGGCCTTCGCCAAGCTGGGACGACCTTGGCAAGATGCCGATTGGATCAGCCTGCATGGCCGTCAACCTGAGGCCCTGGCCTCGCGTCTGCAAAAACGTCCCGCTGCTCTTGCGGTGCTCACTGACCCGAGCCGCAAAGGTGTGGAGGAAGTCCGGCAAATTCTGCGAGCCTCTGGTCTCGAAGCGGCCTATGCATTGTGGCTTTGCGAACAGCTTGGCCATGCCGATGAACGGGTGCAACGGCTGTCGTCACAGGATGCCTTGCCATCGGATCTACACCCCCTGCACATGGTGGTGTTGTTAGCAGAGCCGCAGGAAGCACCAGATCCAACGTTGTTGCCACTTTTTGGCCTGGATGACGGTGTTTTCCTTCAGCACAAGGACCGCCCTGGACTGATGACG
>CATBLW010000231.1 GCA_949486985.1 Prochlorococcus marinus str. MIT 9215 | reverse complement strand
TGGATTTCAGTCTTTGGCTTGATCTTGATCAGTCTTCAGTTGATGATGACCTTGGCTCAACAGCCGATTACAGCTTGGCGATTACTGGTTTACAAGGATTGTCCTGCGAGTTGAGATGCCTAACGATTGAACATTTCAGCGAGCGGGTGCTGCAGCTTCTGGAAGATCTTTATGGCCCTGTCCCGATGAGGGTGCTGCTGAGGAAATGTGCAGCACCAGTTCCAGGTTTCTCTGGCAGCGTGGCTGTTGAGAGATGTCGACATTGGTCGACGACCTGAGCACATTCACTTTGTCTGGCGAAATGATGGAGGTTGGAACGGCTACCCAAGCGCCTCGTCCTTTGGTGCTTGTGCACGGACTTTTTGATACACCTTTGCTTTTTAGGCGGTTGGTGCGGCGGCTTGATCAGCACGATTTCCCTTTGCTGGTTCCCCACCTCCCCCATCGATTGGGAATCACCTCGCTGCGCAAGCTTGCTGCGATGTTGGATCGAGCCATCGTTGATCAGTGGGGAACGGAGACGGTTGTCGATGTGCTGGGATTCTCGATGGGAGGAGTGATCAGCAGGATCTGGCTGCAAGAGTTGGCTGGTGCCAAGCGAACGAAACGTTTCTTGAGTGTGGGGAGTCCTCAGCAAGGCACGTTTACTGCCCAGTGGATTCCTGCTTTCCTTTTTCCTGGATTGGCTGATATGAAATTCGGCAGTCCTTTATTGCGTCAACTCAATGGTGATGTATCAGCTTTGCAGGGGTTGGAATGCACCAGTTATTTCTGCCAATGGGATTTGATGGTGTTTCCTGGTTGGCAGGCTGTCTTGCCTGTGGGAGATCAGCAAGCCATTCCAGTGTTGACCCATCAACAGTTGATCTCTGATCCGTTGGCTTTGGATGAACTTGTCTCAAAGCTGATTTGTCAGTGACTTGGCGAAGTGGAGATGAATAGCCAAACTTAAACAGAGACTCATCAGGACAGCTCTTACATGTGTTTTTCAGCTTCAGCTAGCTATACGGCTTCTGCCGTTCTTATGCCACTTGGTTTGTATACGCATCATCTTGCGGCAGAAGCGAAGCGACCCGGGTATCGACCTTTGGCTTTGGTGCCCTTTTTCTTTGGTGTGCAGCAGCTGATCGAAGGAATGGTTTGGACTGGTTTAGGCCATGGCGTGGAAGGGGTTGCACCAATCCAACCACTGACAACAATTACCTCAGTTGGCTTTCTGTTTTTTGCTTACTGTTTCTGGATGATATGGATACCATGGAGTGCATATTCAATTGCACGCCACTCTGAAACAGAGCAAAAAAAGAAGATTTTACGCTGGGTCTGGCTTGTAGGCACTGTGCTCGGGATTTCGTTCTGGGTACCTTTGTTGCTGCATCCGCCAATGGTTCAGCCAGCGATTGAAACAGGCGGCAGAATTGTCTATGATATTGATACGATATATCATAACTTTGTTAACAATCATCCTGTCGGTGAGGTGGTTTATTGGTGTTGGATTGTTGTTCCTTTGATTATGCTTAGAGATAAAGCTGTCAGGCTTTTTGGCTGCTTGATCGTCTTGTCAATTGTCCTGACGATGATTACTTACAGCATGGCCTTTAACTCTGTTTGGTGCTTCTACAGTGCCATTCTTTCAATCGTTGTGCTTTGGATTGTTAATCGGACTGAGATGCGTAGTGCTTGAAGTTGTTCAACATTGGTTGGTTGGCATCAATGATTCCTTGGAATTCCTTGCTCAATCAATGGTAAAAATGGAAGCAGGTCTCGGCTTGCTTCTAGGGGTGGGATTCTCGATGTCAGCCTCGCATTTCTTTTCATTGCTGGCTAACCGCCTCAAGCCCATTCAGATCGCTGTACATCTAGCAGTCGATGCATTTGGCCTTGGCCTTGCGTTTTTGTTGGGAATATTTTGTGACAGCTTGATTCTCGCGATGATCGAGTCAGTGCCTTTGGATCCGGTCACTTTTGCTAACCAAATGACGGTGGCATTGTGGCCAGGTCTTTTTTATGTCTTGGTTGGTGCTCCTTATATCAGTGATCTGATCGCGGTGACAATTTTTGCCTGGATTCATCTGAATTGCCTTCTTCTTCTGCGTGCTGTTTACGCTGTTCCGCTCGCAAAAGGCCTTGTTGTTACTTCTCCTGGGTTTGTATTGGCGCTGATTGTGATTGCACTTCTTTTTGCTCAGCGGTGGCGCTCTAGTTATGCTGAATTGGTACGTGAAGTGCCTTCTCGGCAATGATTGAGGCCGCCTGAAATATGCTTCTCTCTAGAACTTGGTTGCGAAAGAGACGCGAACAACTGCGCTTGAGTCGCCAGCTGGTCATCGGCATATTGATTGCTTCAGCTGTGATTTTATTTTTGTGCGTGGCAGTTGTTCGCCGCGACGCCATGATGCTGATTGGTGGTGGTTCTTTCTATGAGCTGTTGAAGTTCACTGCCCTTATTCTTGCTTTCCTGATTCCCCTTTCAGGCATCTATTCGGTGATGCTTGATTTTGTTTTCTGGGAAGGTTGGCTTGATGGTCTTCCAGACCCTAAGGATTTGTTTGCCGATTCATCCCTGAATGATTCAGGGCACCGTCATTATGTTATCTACCTTGATGGTATTCATCAGAGTGAAGAGGATCACCCTCCCCGAGTGAGTCGATTCCTTGAGAAATTGGAGGCAGGCATTGATGAAGATGCCTTGCTGGTTAAGGGTATTGAGGCCTATACGATTATGCCAGTAGCGCTAAGTTCTGCTTCTTATAGCCAATGGTTTTGGAGATGGCTCTTTGCCATGCAGGAGCATCATCCTAATGCATTGATTAGCTTCCTTAGTAGCTTTCTGGTTCAGGCGAATAATGTGATCAAAGTTGGCATCTCTTCTGATCGTCGCTACGGTCCGGTAATGAATTATGAGCTTTCTTTGAAGATTGCTCGTCGTTTGGAGTCGATTGGCTTTCATCCGAGCCGTGCCAGTCGATTGGTTTTGGTTGGTTATAGCGGTGGCGGAGAAATGGCTATTGGTACGGCTGAGATGTTGCAGCGCTTATGCCGTGTTCCTGTCCAGGTGATCACTGTTTGCGGCGTGTTTAGTGGCAATGGTTCCTTGGCGGAAATCGAACGTGTTGCCATGGTTGTTGGTGCTAAAGACCCTGTAGCGGCTTTTGGACGCCTGGTTTACCCAGGACGTTTGCCAATGTTGCCGCTTTCGAATTGGAATCGGTGGCAGAGTCATCGCAAGTTGGCGCGTTATGAAATTTCTGAGATGGGCCACAATGGTCGTTCGGGACCATTCAGTGAGCGTTTCAGTTCTGATGTGGTCACTGCTATTTGTCGCGAGTTGGCGTGTTCAGCTCCTCAATGATTGATCTATGCCTCAGAACAGATTGCCGGGCCTTGCTTCATAACTTGAGCGCATAATCAGAGCGCATGATCTGATTGCAAAATCAAACCGCATAATCAGAGCGCATAATCAGAATTCATGGCTTGATTCCATAACAGGATTTATAGACAGGATTCTCCATTGAGTTCTCTGACAAGTTCAAAAGGACTATGTGTTGGTTGAGAGTTCCTCAGTCTCTGCTTTGCTCCCTTGCGAGCAGAGCCTTGAATGCATAGATCCTGCGGCAAACTCTCCAGGGCCCAGCGGTAGCGATCCGCCACGCTGCAGTTGATCAAGAAACCCTTTTCAAGTAGTTCATCAAGGCTTCGACGTAATCGTTCTCGCCATAAGCCTCCCAGTGTGAGTGGAAACATGTTTACGTAACCGTTCAGGGCCTGTTCCAGTAGTGCTGTTGAATCAATGCAATAGCCCAGTGCTCCATAGCCTCCAATGCGCAGTTGATGGCTACTGGCTTCCATGTTGTGCACTGCTGCCATCAGTTCGGTGAACTCCATGGCTTCGCAGAGACGTTGCTCAGTGAATGACTCGCCTGGGTATGCGACGGTGCCGTTATGGCGATCGTTCTGCCAGGGACGATGCAGATCATTTAGCGCAAACCAGCCATTGACGCCTTCAATGCCTTGGCAGTACTGCAGCAAAATAATCTCGCCTGCGAGTGATTTGAGCTCCATTTCGAAGCTGCAATGCGTCAGCAGCGCCAGGATTTCTTCGTTTTGGTCATTCTCAATCCCGGTTCTGTAGGGCACCGCCAGAGGGATCTGTCGCCAAGATCCGTTTGCAAGTTGCTGGCTGGCACCAAGCCCGAAACTGGCCACACTGCTTCTGATTTTGCCAACACATTGCCAGCCCTGTTGAACCATCTTGGCGATCAGTGACGACCCTGAGGTCACGTCCTCGAAAACAAATTGTTCAGAGTGATTCCATGGTTCTGGAAGCCGATTGGCAGCTAGGCGATTGAGGACTTGGGCCAGAATTTTATTCATCCTCTGTGAAGACGCGTTCTGGATCATGGCGAGTCCTTCGTTGCGCCAGATCAGCTCACTGCCAAGAGCTCCGAGTCGTTCTTTTAAAAGGGCTCGCTCAGCATGATTTCGCTTGTCTAGCGCCGACGTTGTGCTTGGTTGTGATTGATGGCTGGCGAGTGATCGGCAGCTTTTTAGATTGTTGGGTAGGGCCACCTCTTGATCAGCTTCGATGGCGATCGATTCCTGGCGCCAGCGTTCAACAGCATTGGGCTGCTGGCCATCTGGAGGGGCGCTCAAATGTTGTAGATCATCGGCAAGGGCACCAAGTAGCAAAGGGCTGAGTAGGCCTTCTTCCAATAATGTCGCGAACCCCCGTAGCCGTTCAGGTAGTTGGGCCGGTGCCATTCTCCAGCCTCTAGGCAGGATGGCGAGCAATGGAATCAATCGGCGATGGTCAAGGTCGCGCAAGACATCGCTGAGCAGTTGGTTGCGACTGATTCCCTGCCTTAGGCAGCTGGTTTCTAGAACGTTCTGCAACCCGATCAACGGTGCAGTAGTCGTTTGATCATCTTGCTGTTGTCCCCAGTTAGGGGTAATGGCTAGAGGATCCTTGACAGGCTTGCGGGCGTCAGTCATCTCCTTGATGGGATGCGACGCTTGTGCTCAGCCCTGAATGGCGAATCAAGGCATCGGTGGTTGCTGGACGCCCACGGAAGGCTTCGTAGATTTCTGCTGGAGAGCGACTGCCTCCAAGACTGAGCACGGTGTCGCGGAAGCGTGCTCCGGTTTGTTTGACTTGCTCATCGCGATCGAGCCCCGCTTCTTCAAAGGCGGCAAAGGCATCGGCGCTGAGCACTTCTGCCCATTTGTAGGAGTAGTAGCCGGCGGCATAGCCACCGGCAAAGATATGGCTAAAGGCACAGAGAAACTGGTCGTCGTCGATCGGGGGGATCACCGTTGTTGTGGTTGCAATCTCACGTCGCAGTGCGTCAGCTGTTAGCTCCAGTTCTGGGCTCCATTGACTGTGCAATCGCAGATCTGTTAACGCGAAGTGCACTTGCCTAAGAGTTGCAAATCCTTCCATGAAGGTTTGGCTTTTGCGCAACTTTTGAAATTCTGTTTCCGGCAGAGGTTCTCCGGTTTGCCAGTGACGAGCCATCCCCATCAATGTGGAACGGTCGAGGCACCAATTCTCCATGAATTGGCTAGGCAATTCGACAGCATCCCATTCCACATTGTTGATGCCTGCCGCTTGGGGATAGCTAACCGTGGTGAGCATGTGCTGAAGCCCATGACCAAATTCATGGAACAGGGTCTCAACTTCGTTGAAGCTCATCAGGCTTGGTGTCTTGTCGACCGGTGGCGTCTGATTGCAGATCAAATAAGCCACTGGCAGAACAGTTTCACCCGTATTTTTTTGGCTGCGCACCAGGCATTCGTCCATCCATGCGCCGCCGCGTTTGCTCGACGGGCGGCAATAGGGATCAAGGAAGAACGCAGCCAGATCTGAATGGTCACGATCCAGCACCTTGAAAAAGCGCACGTCCGGATGCCAGACAGGCGCTTCCCCATCGGCGACTTCAATGTGGATACCAAACAGCCGTTCACAGAGGCTGAACAAACCATCAAGAACTTGAGGCAGGGGGAACCAGGGGCGCAAGGCCTCCTGATTGAGGTCAAAGCGCTCCAACTTGAGGCGTTCTGCCCAGAAGCTCACATCCCAGGGCTCAAACTTTTGAGCCTCTGGTGTTCCATTTCTATGGGCGCAGCTTTTCAGTTCCAGCAATTCTTGTTTTGCTGCTGGGAATGCTGCTGCACGCAACTCTTCTAGTAATTTCTCTACGGCATCAATGCCACTGGCCATCTTGCTAGCCAGGCTCAGTTCTGCCCAGTTGGTATACCCAAGCCGCTGCGCTTGCTGTTGTCTCAGCGTCAATATTTGCTCGATCAGCGGTTGATTGTTGCCATCGCCTTCACTGGCTCGGCTCACATTGGCCTTGTAGAGCTTTTCGCGAATATCGCGGTCCGTGGCATGGGTGATGAAGGGGATGTAGCGGGGCATGTCGAGCCCGAGTCGCCATGGTCCCCTCTCGGCGCTTGCTTCTCCGCCGTCTTTGTGATGATCGCCGGCTTCGCGGGCAGCAGAGGCAAGGATTTCTAGGGCTCCTGGTGGTAACCCATCCACAGCCGTTGCTTCTGTGAGTAAGAGGCTCCATCCCTGGGTGGCATCCAGGACGTGATTACTGAATTGGGTTGAGAGTTCAGCCAGGCGTTCACTCGCAGCATTGAAGGCCTGTTGAGACTGGCCATCAAGGCCCACGCCGCGCAGATCCATGGACAGCAGCTCGGCTTTCAGGATTCTTTTTTGGCTTGAATCCAGAGGGACTTTTGGTTTGTCGATCAGCTGACGCAGGGCGCGGTGGATGGGTTG
The DNA here is from genome assembly GCA_949486985.1 of Prochlorococcus marinus str. MIT 9215. Lineage (GTDB taxonomy): Bacteria > Cyanobacteriota > Cyanobacteriia > PCC-6307 > Cyanobiaceae > MIT-9215. Next base: position 6,227 of record CATBLW010000231.1, on the reverse strand, counting down.
GCTTTGGCCCACACGATTGCCGAAACGCACCACGTCTGGTTGTTGCGCGGCATGCACTTCTCTGAGCTCTTGGCTATTGCAGACAGCATTCAGATGGCTGACGACGCCCCAGCTCCAACGCAATCGCTCACCAAGTTGATGAAGTGGTGGCATCACTTGCTGCCAGTCCATGGTTTCCCCAGAAGCAAGCTGTTGGGTGAGATTGCTTTCCAGTTCGTTGAGCTGGTTGTTAAGGCTTTGAAGTAGACCCGGAATCTGCTCCTGAATCTGGTCGGGAGTGATGGCTGCGTAGTCAGGAATTCCCTCTCCCTTCAGGAGGGCTGGCATTGCTTGGTGGTTCTCAGCAGCAGGCATGTTCAACAGAAGACATGTTCAGCAGCAGGCATTTTTAGCCAACCGGCAGTAATGGGTTTAGGGCCACAACGCTATGGCTCACAAGTCTCTCTGCGAGTGCATTGGTGGAAGCTTCGTAGAGATCGATGGCAACCCTTGGCCAAAAGCCGATCACAAGTGTTGGTACCAAAAGACTGAGGCCGATGGTGAGCTCTCTTGGGTTGATGTCTTCGACCTTGGCAAGGGCTGGAATCCTGGGGCCAAAGAACACCCGCCTGCACATCGAAAGCAAGTAGATGGGAGTCAGCACCAGGCCAATCGCTGCAATCACGATCGTGATCGATCGGAACAGTGAAGTGAATCCGTCTTGACTAATGATGCCGAGAAAAACGGTGATTTCACTGACGAAGCCGCTCATCCCAGGCAGGGCTAGGGATGCCATGGAGCTGGCTAGGAAAAAAGCAAAGGTGATCGGCAAGACCTTGGCCAGCCCACCCATGTTGGGAATGGAAAGGGTTTGGGTGCGCTCGTAGAACGACCCTGTGATGAAAAACATCGCAGCAGCAATCAGTCCATGGCTAATCATTTGCAGCATGGCGCCACTGATTCCGAGCGCATCGATGGCACCGATGCCGACCAACACAAATCCCATATGGCTTACCGAGCTACAGGCAATGCGCCGTTTGACATTGTCTTGAGCGAAAGCGTTGAGAGCCCCGTAAATGATGTTGACGATTCCGATCACGATCAAGGCAGGCGCCAGGATGAGATGGGCATCAGGCAGCATCTGGACGTTGAAGCGCAACAGGGCATAGCCGCCCATTTTCAGCAGCACACCTGCCAACAGCATCGATACAGGCGCATTGGCTTCGCCATGGGCATCGGGTAGCCAGGTGTGAAGAGGGAACATCGGCAGCTTCACGCCGAAACCGATCAGGAAGCCCAGGTAACAGAGCAGGCCGAGGTTGCCGGTCGCTGAGCGATTAGCTAGTTCGCTGAGATTGAGAGTGAAAGCCCCTCCTGATAGAGCCAGTGCAAGACCACTAATCAGGATTAATAACGATGCAAGGGCGGTATAGAGGATGAATTTTGTGGCTGCATATAAGCGTTTATTGCCTCCCCAGATGGCAATCAATAGATAGACAGGAACGAGCTCGAGCTCCCAGGCGAGGAAGAAGAGCAGGAAATCCTGAGAGAGAAAAACCAGTCCTTGTGCAGAAGCCTGAACAAGAAGCAGAGCGAAATAAAGCTTGCTCTTGCTTTGTACATTCCAGCTGGCTGCTACGGCCAGAAAGGTGATCAGGCCACTAAGAACAACAAGGGGGCAGGAGAGGCCATCAACACCAAGGGACCACTCCAGGCCGATAAAGGGAATCCAATTGACCCGCTCAACGAGTTGCAGGCCTGCTTCACGGCTGTCAAACAGCCTGCTGAAGACGGCCAGCATCAGCAGGAAATCGGCACCAAGAAACACCAGGGCAAGGTTCCTTGGTGCCTGGGAGGCTGGCTTGGAGGTCGTATTGGATGCCTTGGGATCGGTTGCATCCCCAGGCAAGAGGGGCATGATCAAGGCTCCCAATGCCGGCAACAGCACGATCAGGGAAAGCCAAGGGAAGGTTGTGTCGGACACAGCCGTCAGCGACAGATTGGCATCCATGGCGACAGTCTGAGTGACAAAGAACTTATCAGCATAGAGGGAAGCGCTGAGTAATTTTACTCATTAGCCTTCGTCGTTTTCGTGGTGGTATTGGCTGCCTTCGGTTTGCAGGTTCATCAGCGGCGCCCTGCTCGCAACGCCTGCTGCCTCCCAGGCTCTAACCATGGCCTGGCTGACGCTTGCGCTCCTCTCCTCTGGGCAGAGGGCCAGCACGCTGGGACCGGCTCCGCTGATCGCGCAACCCCAGGCCCCGGCTTTTAGAGCGGCATCGCGGACTTCTGTGCCGCCTTTGATCAGTCTCCAGCGGTAGGGCTCATGCAGGCGATCATGCATGCCATCAGCGATCAGGTCGCCATTGCCTGTTCGTAGGCCTTGCAGGAGCAGCGTTAGCGCCCCCAGGTTCACAACGGCATCGCCGATTGGAATCGTTTTGGGCATCGCCCGCCTTGCTTCGTTGGTGCTCAGACGTATCGAGGGGATGGCCACGACTGCTTTCACTGAACTCATCCACTCACAGCGAACCACTCGCCAGCGTTGGGAGGCGGCTTTGGCCGTCATGCAGAGACCACCAAGCAAGGAAGGAACCACGTTGTCCGGGTGCCCTTCAATGTCGATGGCGAGCTCCAGGAGCTTTTCTTTGCTCAAGGGATCGCCCATCAGGGCATTGGCGCCAATCAAGCCTGCAACGATTGCGGTGGCACTGCTTCCAAGTCCTCTTGCTGGAGGCACAGCCAGTCTGACCTTGGCTTCTAGGGCTACAGGGCTGATCCCCGCTGCCTTCCAAACCCTCTGAGCTGCTCGATAGACAAGGTTGTCGGGACCACCACGAAGGTGGCTTCCTTCAGAACCTTCAATAATCAGCTCAAAGCGCTCACCATCCCCTTCGATGCGCTTCATCACGAAGCGATTGTTGAGGTCAAGTGCAGCACCTAGGCAATCGAAGCCGGGACCAATGTTGGCCGTGGTTGAAGGAACATCAATGACGACTTTTTGGCCGATGCGCGGCAGCGACATCCCTGCTTCTCTACTTACGCCAGTGTCCCACTACCTGGATCAGCAAGCATTCGAGCCCTGCAGGCGGCACTGAAAAGGCCTGCTTCTGGGTCGATCAAGGCCATCACAGGCAATTGTTCAAGGAATGGGCGGAAACGCCCTTTGTTGTGAAGAGCTTCAAGGAAGGTGTTGGATCGCAACCCTTTGATTTGTTTGGCAGCAGTTCCGCCGCCAATCCAGAGCCCACCAGTGCAAAGGGTTTGTAGGGCAAAGTCTCCGGCTGCTGATCCATAGGCACTGAGCCAAAGCTGTTCTGCTTCTTGGATCAGGGGATCGCCAGCATCTGCTGCCTGGCTTGCCAGAGCGGGCAGATCAGGGATGTTGTCAGGGCTTTGACGCCAGGCTTCGGCCAGCTCGCAGAGGGGATGGCCTTGGGCATCGTCTTGTTGAAGCCGCCAGTGCACCACGTGCCCTAAGCCGGTTCCACTAACAATGCGCTCCAGTGAAAGGCGTTGGAGATTGAGATCGTTTTTCAGCCATTGGCGCAGTTGCCATTCCTTTTGATTGCGGGGGGCGAATTCACAGTGACCCCCTTCGCTTGAGCAGGCCAAGAGACCCGCTTGTGTTTGGATCCCATGGGCCATCCCTAGCCCAGTTCCTGCACCAACAATGGCGAGCGGTCCATGCTCACGATTGTCCAATTGGTCAGCCTGAAGAACCACCTGCTGCTCAGGTTTGAGGTGGGGTAGGCCGTAGATCAGAACGCCAAAATCGTTAATCAGCTCCAGTTGCTTTAGGCCAGCCTCTTCACAGAGTTTCTTTTCATTCAGCTGCCAAGAAAGGTTGGTGATTTGAACATCACCAGCACGAACCTGACCGGCAACGGCAATGCAACCTTGTTGGGGTTTTTGCATGCCTGTTGGTAGATCGCCGAGGAAGTCCCTGAGCATCGGCTCGAAAGATGACCATTCAGCGGATTCGTATCGACGTTGATGCTTCTGATTGAGTTGCTGCCCGTCCCAGCTGTAAATAGCTAAAAGGGTTTTGGTGCCACCTAAATCTCCTGCCAGAAAGCTGATGGGGGCAATCATGTTGGAGATTTCATTGGAGAGTTGGCTTTTGGTTGAAGGGGTCAGCAGAGCAGTGCCACCATTGATGGCTTGAAGCTAATCACTGAAAAGCTAGTCACTGAAAACATCGAGGGGTAGTGGCCCCCAAGTGTTGACTGGTTGGTTTGGTTCCGACTGATGCCCACTGAATAGCACTCCTATGCCAAGGCCATATTCCACCCTGAGGTGAATATCTCCAGTGTTTTGATTGGCCTTGAGAAATACCGGACCTTCTTGCTCAAGTTGGTCTCTTAGTTGCATGGCAGACCAGTTGAAATCTTTTTCAATTTTTCTCAGCACTGAAATGGCTTGATTCGCTGAGGGAGCCAAGATTCCTATCGTGAACCAATCGAATTCCTTCATGATGAGGCGAAGCTCACGAAGCAGAGTTTCGCTTTGCTGGTCATTCAGTTCTGGTGCTGAGCGGAGCTTGCTGAGATCTGCTAGGCACTTGATCTGGGAATGGTCCATAGTCGAAGTTGTTGTATATAAAGATCTTTTGATTGGGCTTGAGGATGCTCAAGCTTTTATCAATTCTGACGACTTATTCTTTGATGCCAACCGCTTCGATAACAATCTTTTTGATGTCATTTTTTGGTTCGCATCGTTTCAGGATGCTTTGCCTTTAGTTTCTGTTTTTTAGTTGTCTTGGCTCTGGTGGTTCTTGGTTTTGGAGGCCTTGAAATTGTGAGGAACAGTAGGCCAGCATTTAGACCAGCATTAATCGTGTTGGTTTAATCTGCTTTTGCTTGAGTTTGAGCCTCCTCAATTCTGCCACGTTTGCTAATGGCTTCATTCAGAATTTCGATAAAAGCATCGAAGCTCATGCTCCCCAAGTCGTCTCCTTGTTGCGTGCGGACGGCAACCTGATCGTTTTGCTGCTCCTTGTCTCCAATAATTATTAGGTATGGAACACGTTGCAGGGTGTGTTCACGCACTTTGAAACCAATTTTCTCGTTCCTTAAATCAACCTCAGCCCGATAGCCTTTGCCGCTTAGTTGATCACATACAGCCTGGCATGCCTCGGCATTGCGATCTGTTATTCCCATGACAACAACTTGCAAGGGTGCCAGCCATGCTGGGAAACGTCCGGCGTAATGTTCAATCAGGATGCCAACAAATCTTTCAAACGATCCGAGTATTGCCCGATGCAACATGACGGGGGTTTTGCGCTGTCCGTCTTCGGCAATGTAGGAAGCGCCAAGTCGCTCAGGCATCGAGAAGTCGACTTGAATGGTTCCGCATTGCCAAACTCTGCCAATGCAGTCTTTTAAAGAGAACTCAATTTTTGGCCCGTAGAATGCTCCCTCTCCAGGTAGTAATTCCCAGTCGAGATCTTTGGCATCTAAAGCCTCAGATAAGGCCTGCTCTGATTTGTCCCAAATTTCATCGCTGCCAACACGTTTAGCAGGCCTGGTTGATAGCTTTATCAGTAATGAATCAAATCCAAAGGATCGATAGACTTCGAAAACTAGATCAATGAACTTTGAAACCTCTGACTGGATTTGTGATTCTGCGCAGAAGATATGTGCATCGTCCTGAACAAAATTCCGAACACGCATCAGGCCATGAAGGGCTCCTGAAGGCTCGTTACGGTGACAAGATCCAAACTCAGCTAATCGTATAGGTAGGTCGCGATAACTTTTAAGCCCTTGGTTGAAAACTTGCACATGGCAAGGGCAGTTCATTGGTTTGATGGCATATTCTCGGTTTTCAGATGTGGTTGTAAACATGTCATCTTTAAACTTCTCCCAATGTCCTGATTTTTCCCACAAGCTCCGGTCAACAACTTGAGGGGTTCGGATTTCTTCGTAGCCGTGATGGCTAAGTAGTTCACGGATATATTGCTCTAACACTTGATAAATAGCCCAGCCTCTGGGATGCCAGAAGACCATCCCCGGAGCTTCTTCTTGTGTATGAAATAAGGAAAGCTGTTTAGCGATCTTGCGATGATCACGCTTTTCTGCTTCTTCAAGACGTTTGATATAGGCCTTGAGGTCTTTTGAATTTGCCCAAGCTGTTCCGTAGATGCGTTGGAGCATTTCATTGCTGGAATCGCCCCGCCAGTAAGCCCCGGAAACTTTCGTTAACTTGAATGATCGTAGATGTCTGGTATTGGGAACATGAGGCCCTCT
>CATBLW010000230.1 GCA_949486985.1 Prochlorococcus marinus str. MIT 9215 | reverse complement strand
TATGTCGTCAGGCGACAACAGCAATCGTTATTGAGGAGACAGGTTGGGGAGTCGTACCCACAACAGAAATCGGTGGCCTTTTTCGAGATCGGCTTGGAAGCCTTGCTCAGAAGCTAGAAAAGATTGCGAACAACAGCTGGCTTGTGATCCAGGGCAGAGCTTTAAATCTTCATGAGCTTGGATTGCCCGTGCCATGAGCATCAACAACCACGACATCCCGCTACTTGTTGCTCTCTTTGAACCAAGAATTCCTCCCAATACAGGCAATATCGCCAGAACCTGTGCAGCTTTTCAGCTGCCGTTGGCTTTGATCGAGCCGCTGGGCTTCAGCCTTGAAGATCGATACCTGCGCAGAGCAGGTTTGGATTACTGGCCACATGTCGACCTTTCGATCCACAAAAACATCAAGGCCTTTCGTAGCAGCCTTCCTGAAAACAGCCGCTTGATTGGTTGCAGTCGTTATGGGGGCACCCTTTTATCCGCCATGCAATTTCAGCCAAATGATGTTTTGCTGTTTGGCCGTGAGGACAATGGTTTACCTGCGGATGTTCGCAATCAATGCGATGCCATCACAACGATTCCAATGCCAGGAGAATCCAATCAAGACGGCCAGGGTGGAGTCAGAAGTCTGAATCTCTCAGTTGCGGTCGCTCTCGTCGCCTTTCAGGCCGGTCAGCAGCTGGGTAAGTGGTGAAATCCGACCAGGAAATTTGGCTCAACCCCTTGCCTGATTTGAATTAGTCCGCTAATTTCTGCCGGACTCTGGCTACTAGCAGATTTTCAGAGTTTTGCACTTAGTTCTTACTTGATGAAACCCCTGCTGTTGCTGATCCCTGCCATAGCAACTCCAGTGCTTTCACTGGGGCCTCTTAGTGCTCTTCCTGTTAATGCTAATAGCGATCTGGTCAAATCCCAGCTTCTTGGCCCTCCACCACCTGTCCCAGGCGAAGGATTAAAAGACCAGCAAGACGTTCAAAACAAAATCTGGGTCAAGGTCGCCAACCCAACCACCACACATATTGTCGCCAGCAAATTAGGCCTGTCTGTATCTGAACTCGCTCTCCACAACAGTTCTCCCTTCCTAAAACAAGGTTCATGGTTGTCCATACCAAAAACCAGCCAAGGCCAACTTCAAAGGGTCATCGACCTCGATGCAAGCCAAGTTCGTAACTCTGCTCCCAACACACCCCTTCCCATTGCATCCCCTCCACCGCCAACAAGCATTGTCAAAGTTGACAAGGATGATTCGGCAGCATCAATCGCTAAAAAACATGGTTTAACGCTAGACAGCCTTCGCAACCTCAACCCAGGCCTTGAATTAGGGCGCTTAATCATTGGCACAACTGTCAGAGTTGCTAACGCCAGCCCCAGAGCACTACTTGCGATCAAGCCATTACGTAGTGGGGGTGCCAGCTGGCCCAGTCTGCCGGGCTTACCTTCCATTGAAGATAAAAACCAAGATCTCAATGGACAGAAGGGCTATATCTGGCCAACAAAAGGGGTTTTTACGTCTGGATATGGATGGCGATGGGGGCGAATGCATCAGGGAATCGATATTGCTAATAAAGTTGGCACTCCGATCGTTGCCGCAAAGGATGGCATCGTGATTTACTCAGGCTGGAAGAGCAGCTATGGGTATTTCATCGAAATAGCCCATTCGGATGGATCCGCCACGCGCTATGCCCATAACAGTGTGCTTTTGGTGAAAAAGGGTCAGGTCGTTCCTCAAGGATCAAAGATTTCACTGATGGGGAGTACTGGCCGTAGTACAGGCCCACATTTGCATTTTGAAATACGTAAATCGGGTGGTATAGCCATCGATCCTCGAACTCTGCTTCCCCAAAAAAGAAGCTGAAAGCGCAAGGTCATCGTTTAACATTCCTTGCATGGGGCTCGGTAGCTCAGCCGGTTAGAGCGCGGGATTCATAACCCCGAGGTCGGGAGTTCAAGTCTCCCC
>CATBLW010000229.1 GCA_949486985.1 Prochlorococcus marinus str. MIT 9215 | reverse complement strand
GTCGTTATCTAGGTGATCTGTTTGGTTCATCTGCGAGCGCAATCAACACAAATCAAACAGCAACCGAGCAAAGCGCAGATAGTGAAGAGCGTTATAGCTATTGATTCTCTAAAAAAAATCACCAATCTTTTGGTGTGCGGTCTCTTGCTATCAAGCTTTGGCTGCACGAGCCGATCAGCGCCAAGCAAGCAGGCTTCAGAAGCCAATATCTCTTCTCAAGCCTGTCTCGATAATCTGGATCTTGAAGGATTGGAGCATGCCCTAAAGCACTGCAACAAAGTTGTTCAGCAACATCAAAACAATCCCGAACCACTGAACGATCGCTCCCTGATCTACACCCTGATGGGCCAAACCAACCTTGCTTGCCAGGATGTTTCCAAAGCTTTAGCGCTACTTCAAGATCAAGGGCAAGCAGCCGATCAGATGGTGCTTCACGAACTCAATGCACGTCAGAGCTCCTGCAAGCAACGCCTCAACATGGCCGGTAACGGCTGACGTTCCAAACCAATCCGACGAGGACCCAATAAAACCTCGATGCGCTCCGCCTTGGAAGCCACCAAGCCATCGACCAACTGATCAGCAACACCCAATTGGAACCAATGGCTGGTCAAACCACCATCCATGCCCAAGCGGTGGCATCGATCCTCGGCCTGTTCCACATCTCCTGGAGTCCAAGGTCGTTCAATTAGAACCACATGCCGAGCGCGGTGAAGCGTGAATCCCAACCCACCAGCTCCGTAACTAGCAAAAAGCAAACTGCTGTCACCAGCCTGAAAACGATCAACAGCTTCTTGACGTTGATTCGGCCGCTGACGACCAGTCAGCAACTCCCCGCCTAAACGTTGCTGCAGCAAGACCAATGGCTGAACAAAGCTACTAAAGACAACGACAGCTTTGTCCTGACTGCGTATTTCGAGCAATAGTTGCTCCACCGCAGGAAGTTTGAACTCAGCAGCGATCTGACGAATGGCCGTCAGCACGGCTAACGATTCGGCATCGGATCGCACGAGACCATGGCGGATCCGATGGCGATAGTCATCAACCACCACAGCAAGGCGATGATCAAAACCACGCGCCTCCGAGTCTGCCAAGGAGACCAAATGATGTTCCCGACGTTTTGGCGGCAGGCCCAACAACTTTTGCTTGCGCCGATGCAGTACCAAGGGGCGCGTCAGCCGGCGTAATTCTTCTAGGTGACTCGCACCAGAGGCATCCCAACGCTGCCGGCCTCCTTGCTCACGCCAGTGACCATTGCAAAAATATTGTTCAAATGCACGCTGATCACGCGCCAAAGGGTGATCAATGGCAGCGAGTAAGGGAAAAAGCTGATCAGGTCGGCCATTTTTCATCGGTGTGCCTGTCAACATCCAAATCGCCCGCAGCCGCGGATGACGTGCAAGTCGCAGCAATCCCTGCGTTCGCCGAGCCAACATCGACTGCGCAAAATGAGCCTCATCAACAACCAGCAAAGTCCCTGCAGGGGGCAATTCTTTGGGCAAGCGAGCCCAGCTATGCACACTGATCGATAAGTCCAAAGCAGCAGCCTCGCAGTGCCAATGGCGATGGAGACCAACGGGTGCCACGACCATCACCCGCACGTCGGCGCAGCGACGCATGGCACGAGCGGCCAAAAGGGTTGTAAGAGTTTTGCCAAGGCCCATTTCATCGGCAAGTACCGCGCCCCGCCTCGCCAATAGCCATCGAGCGCCAAAGCGCTGATGAGGAAGAGGACTCCGACCATCGCTCAACGCTTGGGCAAGATCTGCATGACGAACCAGATCCCGATGAGACGGCAACGGTGGCAGAGGATGATCAAACCAGTGCAACCACTTGGCTAAATCCTCCTGAACTGGGAAACGAGAGCCGAATTGAAGCTGCAAGTGTTGAGCAGCAGCCAAAGGAAATTCCCAGCCATAGCTGGCACCACGCCAAATTCCACGGGGCCTCACTTTGCGAAGTTGAGCCTGAGTTACAGCATCAAACGGGAAGATGACCTTCACCAACCCTGCAGGGGTCAATCCCAAATAACAGCTTGCAGATGCGATGGACGTGAGCTCACTGCTCAACAAACATTCAATTTACGGGTATAGAGCTGAATGACAAGAACATCAGCAACCACTACATAAAGCGCTCCAAAATGTCCAAAAGTGCAATCTTTAATACATTGACGGCTTTGATAGTCACGGCAAACTACTGAAAACCAAGGTAGTCACATGCACACCAAGGACGCGGTTTTCCTCGAAGACCTCTGTCCCAAATTGCGCATACGACAATGGCGAAAATCACTACACAATTACACCAAGCAAAGATGCATTTATTGCGGCAATATTTCTGAATCAATTGATCATGTCTTACCACTTAGTCGTGGTGGGTTAAGTATTACCGAAAACTGTGTTCCTGCATGCCTGGCCTGCAACGGAGCCAAATCTGATGCGGATGCATTTGACTGGTATCGGCAACAGCGTTTCTACGACCCAAGGCGAGCCATGGCCATCAGAGCTTGGATGGATTCTGATCTACGCCTTGCTCTGAGGTTGCTGCAATGGGCCCAACCCAATGAATGCACTCAATCAAACAAAACAGTCCCATATCGGCACAATCCCAACATCCAGCAAGACGAAGACTGGCGCCTGCAGGCCGCCTAAGCAGGCTCACCAAACCTGACAGGCTGACACCGGATTGTGGCGTTCACAGATCGAAGCCTGCAGCTCTGGTCGCTCCGGAGCCAAAACCATGGCACTCATCAAAACAATGACGGCAACCACAACGCGAACAGCCCAGCCAGCCTGCTGGCCAACAGCAGGCCGGCAAGAGGCCTGACGAGGCAACATGGGACGGGAGATCGCGGAAAGCCGCAGGCAAGAACAAGCCATGACAAAACCAAAGCAGTAATACACTTGTACTCATGCTGAAAGACCTTGTCAAGCAATGCCTGCCGTTGCCTGCAAATTCGAAGCTGCTTGTTCTGGGAGCTGGTTTCTCTGGCCAACATGTCGCCTCTCTAGCCAGAGCCCTTGGCACACCAGTCCTTTGCAGTCGACGCACAATCGACAGTCCCGGAAGCAACCTGGTTTTTGATAGTTCAACTCAGGTGCTCCCAACACTGGAGAGCCTGGACGGAGTCACGCATGTACTCAACTGCATCCCACCGACAGGAAGCGGAGACGATCCTGTGCTCAGCTGCTTGCTTGAACAACTCAACGCATTGCCGCTGCAATGGGTTGGCTATCTCTCCACAACCGGTATCTATGGCGACTGTGGCGGAAATTGGGTAACAGAAGAGGCTCAACCTCATCCCGAGCAACCACGAAGCCAACGTCGTCTCGCTTGTGAACAAGCTTGGCAAGCTTCGGGACTACCCATTCAGATACTGCGGCTACCTGGCATCTACGGTCCTGGACGATCGGTGCTGCAAAACATCAAAAGCGGCAAAAGCAAATTGATTGATAAGCCAGGGCAAGTCTTTTCAAGAATCCATATCGACGACATTGCAGGCGCAACACTGCATCTGATCGCACGCGCTGCCGCAGGTCAATGGCCAAAAGTTGTCAACGTGGCTGATGACCTGCCAACAGCAAGCAAAGACTTACTCAGCTATGGGGCGCAACTACTTGGACGATCACTTCCAGCTTTGCAACCCTTTGCCATGGCCGCTGAAGGGATGAGTCCCATGGCTCGTTCGTTCTGGGAAGAAAATCGCCGAGTTAGTAATCGATTGCTTTGCCAAGATCTCGGCTATACCCTCATGCATCCTGACTATCACTCCGGTTTAAGAGACTGCTTCTTGCAAGATGAATTCAGCGTCGGGAATCGGAGTTCTGATCAGGTGATTCAGGACTCCGATTCTGATCTGGACCACCAAAAATGAATTCATGCAAGTCGAAAGACTGATCAGGATCAACCAGTGTCAAACCTGCATCCTGCAAGAGCTGATTCCATTGCACGACCAACCATCCATGACGGAATCCAGTCACCAAAGCAAAGCCAATCAAACCAAGCATTAACCAACGCAGCATGGCCATACCTCCTGAATGTTCAGAAGCTAATCAACGCATCGTCATCACACTTGGTGACCCAGCTGGCATTGGCATGGAGGTCACCCTCAAAGCCCTGGCATCATCGGATTTACCTGCAGATCTGAATCCAAAACTTATTGGCTGCCGCAACTCTCTTGAACACACTCATGCTCAGTTAAAAGCTAAAGGAGTCATCGAGCTAGCCAATCCTAAAAATCTAGATATTGAAGATATACCCGTTCAGGAGATACCGGAGCCAGGCCAGCCAACAGCCCAAACAGGGGCCATCAGCTTCCAGTGGTTAACGCAAGCCACTGAACTCGTTATGCGCAATCAAGCGAGAGCTCTGGTGACCGCTCCCATCGCCAAACATGCCTGGCATGCAGCCGGCCATCATTATCCAGGCCAAACCGAACGCCTATCCGAACTCGCAGGAGCAAACTGGAAAGCCTCAATGCTGTTTACGGCGATCTCACCACATAGCAAGTGGCGCCTAAACACCTTGCTCGCAACCACCCACATCCCTCTCGCCTCAGTGCCCACTGAGATCACACCTGAACTATTAATCGACAAATTAAACGCGCTGAAAGTCTTCTGTCAGCGCTTCTCCTCTCATCCACATCTTGCAGTAGCAGGGCTGAATCCTCACGCAGGCGAACAAGGCAAACTCGGCAACGAAGAGATCGAATGGCTGATTCCAGTTCTGGATAAATGGAAAAAAAACCATCCAAACGTTCATCTACAAGGCCCTTTAGCTCCCGACACCTGTTGGCTTTCAGCAGCCCGCGCTTGGCACGGCCTCCCCAATGAGAGCCATGTCCCAGACGGCATTTTGGCCCTGTATCACGATCAAGGACTGATCCCCGTCAAAATGCTTGCCTTTGATGAAGCCGTCAATACCACCCTCGGACTCCCCTTTCTTCGCACCTCACCAGATCATGGAACTGGCTTCGACATCGCTGGCCATGGTTGTGCAAGAGAAAACAGCATGGTGGCTGCGATCAATGCCGCCTGGGAACTCACAACATCCCCAGGATCAACTAACTCGGCTTGACTCTCATCAAGGCCTGACCAAATTCAACCGGAGTGCCGTTATCAACGAGGATTTCAACAATCTCACCACTCACTTCTGTTTCCAGCTCATTCATCAGCTTCATCGCCTCAAGGATGCAAACAGTTTGGCCAACGCCAATTCGGCTGCCGACTTCCACAAAGGCTGATTCACCTGGCGCAGGAGATCGATAGAAGGTTCCCACCATTGGAGCTGTTATCTCCAACAGATCACCCCGGGAACCAGGCACTGGCGGCGGCGGCGTTCCAGGAATCGACGCATCCATTCGGGTTTCTGGAACGGATGTGGGAGCCTCAGCAACTGCCGCAACAGGCATCAGTGGTGCAACCGTGGCCGCAGGAGTAGGCAAATTTCGCCTGACCTCAAGGCGAAAATCATCACCCTCCAAGCGAAATTCCTGAATGTCGCTGTCTGCTAGGGCAGCCAGCAAACGATGCAATTGATCATGGTCAAGCTGCATGGCCATCAGTTCTCTCGACCGAGATAGCTGTCATTGCGCGTATCCACCTTGATCTTCTCGCCAACAGAAATAAACAAAGGAACCATCACCTGAGCACCAGTTTCAAGGATGGCAGGCTTTGTACCACCAGTGGCAGTATCACCCTTTAAGCCAGGATCGGTCTCAGTAATTTCCAAAACCACAGAATTTGGCAATTCCACCTCAAGCGGTTTGTCGTTCCAGGAGACGACATTGACCTCCATACCTTCCTTGAGGTATTTCCGACTATCGCCAATCTGCTTGGCAGTCAGGCGTGTCTCCTCATAAGTCGACATGTCCATAAAGACATAGTCGCCTGTTTCCATATACGTGTGCTGAAGAGTGGACTTTTCAAGGATGGCCTGAGGGAGCATCTCGCCAGCACGAAAGGTTTTCTCCACAACACTGCCGCTCACTACTGCCTTCAACTTGGTGCGGACAAAGGCAGAACCCTTTCCTGGTTTGACATGCAAAAACTCCACGACGCGCCATACGGCACCGTCGAGTTCAATCGTCGTGCCGGTTCGAAAGTCGTTGCTTGAGATCATCCCCACTGAACAGATCAATTGATCATACGGCTGTGCCAAAGTCCAGACACCACCTGGCTACCCATGGCAGATCGGCGTCTTTCCATCACCCTTATTTCACTGCTCTTGGCACTAGGGCTGGCCTGGAATCAACCTGTATTGGCAAGCCTGCCCAATGGAAATGCTGTGACCGACCCGGCCAGCATCCTCAGAGATGCCCTGCCTGTCGATCAACCAGATCTCGAACAACTGCAACACCGTATTGAAGGCACCAGTACTGACCTAAGAGCCAACCGCTGGAGTGCTCTCAGCAAAACCATGAGCAGCAGTCAATTCCTACTAAGCAGCCGGAAAGATCGCATCCTTAATGCCATTCCAGAATCCAACCGATCCGAGGCTGACGGGCTGCTTAATTCTGTGAAAGAAGGTCTTGAAGCTCTGCAAGAAAAAGCAGGCGAAAAAAACAAAAATGACTTCCTCGTCCTTCGCCAAGAAACCCTTAATCAAGTCGGCAATGTTCAGGCGTTACTGCTGACTGATTTCCCCTTTGAAATCCCTTCTGAATACAACGACTTGCCGCGACTTTTAGGCAGGGCAACGGTGTTAATCAAGACCACACAAGGCAACATGACCGCGATCATTGATGGCTTCAATGCTCCGCTTACATCAGGTGCCTTTGTGGATCTTGCACTCAAAGGGTTCTATAACGGCTTGCCATTCACTCGAGCAGAAGATTTCTTCGTTCTTCAGAGCGGTGATCCCAAAGGGCCAGAAGTTGGCTATATCGACCGAAAGAGCGGCCAAGAGCGCCACGTCCCTCTGGAAATCCGAGTACCAGGAGAAACCGTGCCCTTTTACAACGAAACCTTTGAAGACTTAGGGATCTATAAGGCAACACCGGTGCTTCCTTTCGCGACACTTGGCACCCTTGGTTGGGCCCACTCAGACCAGGCCTTGGATGATGGCTCCTCGCAGTTCTTCATGTTTCTCTACGATGCCGAGCTGACGCCAGCCGGACTCAATCTTGTTGACGGACGCAATGCCGCCTTCGGTTATGTCGTTGAAGGCAATGAATTACTCGAGAAATTAGGCGTTGAAGATCGAATCGAAACCATCAAAGTGATTGATGGCGCCGATCGACTGCAAGCCCACGCCTGAGGATTTTTGGGTGGCCGAAACCCTTGGTGAACTTGGTGAGAGCGAGCTGCTCAGGCGACTGAAGCAGTTTGCTCCGCCTGGTCAACTTGACGACGACACGGCACAAATCAATCAAAACAGCCAAGAGCTGCTGATCAATACCGACATGTTTGTCGATGGCATTCATTTCAGCGATGACACAACGACTGCTGAAGATGTGGGCTGGCGAGCCGTTGCAGCCAACCTCTCAGACCTAGCCGCTAGTGGAGTCGATCAAATCATCGGCATCAACGTTGGCCTGGTCGCCCCAGCCCATACCCCTTGGGACTGGATCGAAGGGGTCTACAAAGGAATGGAAGCCGCACTGAACCAATTTGGCGGTGTGATCCTTGGCGGAGATTGCTCGAACGGCCAACAAAAGCTCTTGGCGATCACGGCTCTGGGCACCCTTGGACCTTTAAGGCTTCATCGCGGTCATGCCCGCCCAGGAGATGTCTTGGTCGTCAGTGGTGCTCATGGGCTTAGTCGTCTTGGCCTGGCCTTACTTCAACGTGATCCAATTCTCGAATGCGTAGCCCTGCCTGAACAGCTCAAGAATGCCGCCGTCATGGCCCATCAACGTCCGCAGCCAGCTCTAAAAGCACTAAGAGCACTTGAAACTTGCAAGCCAGCAGAGCTTCCCTGGCGGGCAGGTGGTACAGACAGCAGTGACGGCCTCTTAATGGCTGTTCAAGGCCTCTGCCAAAGCAGTGGCTGTCGAGCTGTACTCCATTCAAACGATCTTCCTCGAGCCCAAGAATGGCCAGAAGGCTCGTCATGGGACCAGTGGTGTCTCAACGGCGGCGAAGACTTCGAACTGGTTCTCAGCTTGCCTGCCTCCTGGGCACGTGCATGGCTGAAAGTTATGCCAAGAAGTCAATCAGTTGGTTATATGGAAGTTGGCCCCCCCAAAGTGATTTGGGCTGATGGCAGTGGTGAAGTAATCGGTAGCTCAGAGTTCCAACATTTCAAACAAAACTGAAAAATCGCCACAAAAAACCCCTCCAATCAAGGAGGGGTGAAAAAGTTGATAATTTAAAGACGTTCAAGTAAAGAACAAGATGTTCATCTAGTTAACTTGGTCTAATCAACAATTACTGCCAATTCTTGGCAACGATTTCTGCAAGGTCAACAACCCTTTGGCTATAGCCCCACTCATTGTCGTACCAAGCCACAACCTTCACCATGTTGTCGCCAATAGTCATCGTAAGCGCTTCATCAACAATGGTTGATTCATTGGTTCCTGCATAATCACTTGATACCAAAGGCAAATCACCATATTTGATGATTCCCTTCATGGAGCCTTCAGAAGCGCTCTTCAAGGCAGCATTAACCTCTTCAGCTGTGGTTGCACGACCTGCCTCAAAAACAAGGTCCACCGCAGAAACATTAGGAGTTGGAACACGCATCGCAATACCTGTGAGCTTGCCCTTCATCTGGGGATAAACCAAAGCCACGGCCTTTGCAGCACCAGTGGAAGTCGGAACAAGGTTCATCGCTGCTGCACGAGCACGACGCAGGTCACGGTGACTGTTATCAAGAATCCTCTGATCACCTGTGTAGCTGTGAATCGTGGTCATCAGACCCTTATTGATTCCAAAGGTCTGATCAAGAACCTTCACAATCGGCGCCAGGCAATTGGTTGTACAACTTGCATTACTTAGAACATCAAAAGAATCGTGGCGATATTGATCTGCATTAACACCAACGACATAAGTGCCGACACCGTCGCCTTTACCAGGTGCCGTCAAGATCACCTTCTTTGCACCAGCTTGAATATGCTTGCTTGCTCCAACATCACTGTTGAAAACACCTGTTGACTCGATAACAACATCAATCCCCCACTCTTTCCAAGGGAGATTCAACGGATTGCGATCAGAGAAACACTTAATGGCTTTGCCATTAATCACAAATGTGTCGTCTGTGTAAGCAATTTCTGCATCCTTTATCTGACCCAAAATTGAGTCATACTTGAGGAGATGGGCGTTGGTCTTGGGATCTGAGGTGACATTGATGCCGACAACTTCAATTCCAGTATTGGCTCCACGGCTCAACCAACAGCGCATGAAGTTGCGACCGATTCGGCCGAATCCATTGATCGCAACGCGCAGAGTCATAACAAAAGCGGACAAGCCGCAAAAGAAGTTGGCCGCCGATCATACAGAAATAGGAAGACTTTTCAGTTGTTCCAGATGAGAAGGCGGCCAAAGCGACTGGTCAACGCAACAATGGTTGAACCGCTCCAAAAGATGGCAATCACAGCTCTTAAGCGGGAGACTGGCGTATCTTTCAAGCCTCTGGTTTCGCTCTTTGACCAGCATTCCTAGCCGTCAACAACCTATTCACTTCATCGGCATTGGTGGCATTGGGATGTCTGCCTTAGCGATGATTCTTGTGAAACGAGGTCATGTCGTCTCAGGTTCCGACCAAGGCAAAAAGCCCTCCGTTCAGAGTCTTAGAGCACAAGGCGTCAATATTTTCCTTAAACAGAGCGCCGCAAATATTGATGCCATATCCAATGAGGCCACACTGCCTCCATTGATCGTCATCAGCACGGCAATCCCGGAGAACAATCCCGAACTCCTGGCAGCGCAGCAGAGCAACCTCAAGATCTGGCATCGCTCAGATCTTCTGGCTGCACTGATTGAAATGCAACCCTCCATCGCCGTCGCCGGCAGCCACGGGAAAACCACAACAAGCACCTTGCTGACCACGCTGCTGGCGGTCACAAATCAAGATCCAACAGCTGTTGTTGGCGGGGTTGTGCCTTATTACGGCACCAATGGGCATGCAGGAGCAGGGCGATTACTGGTCGCAGAGGCCGATGAATCAGATGGATCGCTTGTGAAATTCAAGGCAGACCTTGGAGTGATCACAAACCTGGAGTTAGATCACACCGATCATTACGCCGATCTTGACGATCTCATCAACACCATGAAGGTATTCGGCAACGGTTGCCGACGCTTACTCGCGAACCACGACTGCCCAGTCCTCAGGGAGCATGTCAACGCCTCAGCCTGGTGGTCGATCACCACATCAGAAGCTGTTGATTTTGCAGCCTTACCAGTTCGCCTCGATGGCGATCAAACCATTGCTGATATCTATGAAAAGAATGAACTGATTGGTCGGATCACCCTGCCGATGCCAGGACTGCACAACCTGAGCAACGCCATGGCTGCCATCGCCGCCTGTCGCCTCGAAGGACTGACCTTCAATCAAATTGAAAAAGGTCTCACTGATCTTCAAACTCCAGGCCGCCGCTTTGATTTCAGGGGTAGCTGGAAAGGGCGTCATGTCGTTGATGACTATGCCCATCATCCAAGCGAAGTGCGCGCCACTCTCTCCATGGCTCGTCTGATGATCAGCAGTGGTCGCAGCCCACTTCCCAGCCCGCCTCAACGTCTTGTGACGGTATTTCAACCCCATCGATACAGCCGCACAGCAGAGTTTCTCAGCGACTTTGCTGTCGCACTGAAAACATCCGATGTGGTCTTGCTTGCTCCTGTTTACAGCGCCGGAGAACAACCCATCGAGGGGACGAATAGTGAACGCCTGGCCGCAGAGATCAGAAAACTGGACACAAACCTACCGATCGCTGTAGCTGAAAGTATTGATCAACTTTGCATTTTGCTGGAAACCTACAGTCGCAAAGGTGACCTGGTTCTCGCCATGGGTGCAGGCGATGTAAACAACCTCTGGGGACGTCTAATGAACCAGAACAACAACCGATGGCTATCGACCCTGGCTGCCTAAATAGCTTGCCAGGAATCAAACCACAATCACTGATTCCCCTGGCCAACTTCACGACCTGGAGAGTCGGCGGTCCTGCCGAATGGCTGGCATCGCCAAGCGATCAAACAGAACTCTTGGCCTTAATCCGCTGGGCCAATAACCAAAACATGGAATGTCGGATTATTGGAGCAGGGTCCAATCTGCTGATCCACGACGACGGATTGCCTGGTTTAAGTCTTTGCATGCGCAAGCTCCAAGGCAGCAGCCTCGACCCAGATAGTGGAAAGGTGGAAGCCTGGGCGGGGGAGCCGATCCCGACCTTGGCTCGACGAGCTGCAAAAGCCGGACTCCATGGACTGGAATGGGCTGTTGGTATCCCTGGAACAGTCGGTGGTGCTGCCGTTATGAATGCTGGAGCTCAGGGCGGCTGCACAGCGGACTGGCTGGAATCTGTGCAAGTGATCGCCATGGACGGCCATGAACCATTTGAACTGAGCTGCAGCGAACTCGACTATGCCTACCGCCACAGTCGCTTACAAGAAGAAGGCCTGGTGGTGATCTCCGCAAAGTTCCAACTGGAGCCCGGTCATGACCGAACAGAGCTCAGCATGATTACCAATCAAAATCTCAATCACCGAACGTCCACTCAGCCCTATCAATGGCCGAGCTGCGGCAGTGTTTTTCGCAACCCAGAACCTCTTAAAGCTGGGCGCCTGATCGAAGAACTAGGCCTTAAAGGCCACCGCATCGGCGGAGCTGAGATCTCGACTATTCACGCCAACTTCATTGTCAACGCCGGCGGTGCTACAGCCTCCGAGATCAATCAACTCATCAACTTTGTTCAGCAGAAGGTGCAAAAAGTGCATGGTGTGATGCTGCATCCAGAAGTCAAGCGACTGGGTTTCAAACCATCCGTTTAACCTGCTCTTTCATCAACAAGCACCATGGCAGGGTTCGGACTTCCCAATTTCGGTCAGCTCACCGAAGCCTTCCGCAAGGCCCAACAAATCCAACAAGACGCCCAGAAGCTTCAGGAAGAACTCGACGCCATGGAAATCGAGGGAAGCAGTTCAGACGGAAGAGCCAGCATCTGGCTGTCTGGCAACCAACAGCCGCTGCGCGTCCATCTCGACCCCTCGCTGATCGCCGAAGGCAAGGACGCCTGCGAAGCCGCCACCCTTGCTGCTCTTCAATCGGCCTATGAGAACTCAACCACAACGATGAAAGAGCGCATGGAAGAACTCACCGGTGGATTGAATCTCAATCTCCCCGGAATGAGCGACTAAGCCGCTGCATCTCCTCCAAACAACGCTTGTAAAGGGGATAACGTTCCCAATCCTTATCAATGCCACAACCCGGTTCATCGTGATGCAAACAATCACGAAATCGACAGGGGAAAGGTTCAAGCTGACTTCTCAATTCGGGAAACAATGCAGCAAGATCTCTAGGCTCTGCTGGAAGTTCTGGCCTATTAAAACCTGGTGTGTCAGCAACAAAAGATCCTTCGCCTAAACGAAAAAGTTCAACATGCCGAGTGGTATGGCGGCCTCTCTGCAAACGCCCTGACACTTCTCCTACTCGCAAAGACAAAGAAGGCAATAAAGAATTCAGCAGACTACTTTTACCGACCCCAGAAGGACCGCACAACACTGCCAGTCGACTATTTTTTAGTTCATCTTTGAGCTGTATCAATCCATCACCTTTCTTCACTGAAACAGTCAAAGGTCGATAACCCC
Source organism: Prochlorococcus marinus str. MIT 9215 (assembly GCA_949486985.1). GTDB lineage: Bacteria > Cyanobacteriota > Cyanobacteriia > PCC-6307 > Cyanobiaceae > MIT-9215. The sequence continues at coordinate 181 of CATBLW010000229.1, read as the reverse complement.
ATTTCCGCAATCTTTCCAACTGCTGCGCTAACTGATCGCCATTAATTAAATCCTGTTTCGATAGCACCAGATGCACATCAAGTCCCGTCTGCTCTGCGGATAGCAAAAAGCGAGTCGCTTGATCAGGATCAAATAAAGGTTCTTTCAAAGACAAAACAACAGCCACGGAAGTGATATTGGC
>CATBLW010000228.1 GCA_949486985.1 Prochlorococcus marinus str. MIT 9215 | reverse complement strand
GTGTTTGCCGTGAAGGGCGAGACCCTTGATGAGTATTGGGCTTACACCCACCGCATCCTCGAGTGGAGTGATGGCGGTGCTCCCAACATGATTTTGGATGATGGTGGCGATGCCACCGGTTTGGTGATGCTGGGCAGCAAGGCTGAAAAAGATCTCAGCGTTCTCAACAATCCGGGCAACGAAGAAGAAACAGCTTTGTTTGCTTCGATCCGCACCAAGTTGGCTCAGGACTCAACTTTTTATTCCCGCATTAAAACCAGCATTCAGGGTGTTACAGAAGAAACAACCACGGGTGTTGCGCGTCTGTATCAGATGCAGAAAAGCGGCGAGCTGCCTTTCCCGGCGATCAATGTCAACGACTCGGTGACCAAAAGCAAGTTCGACAACTTGTATGGCTGCCGTGAGTCACTCGTTGATGGCATCAAGCGGGCCACTGATGTGATGGTCGCCGGCAAGGTGGCCTTGGTTGTTGGCTATGGCGATGTCGGCAAGGGCTCGGCTCAATCCCTGAGAGGGCTTGGCGCCACAGTGATGATTGCTGAGATTGATCCAATCTGTGCTCTGCAGGCTGCAATGGAGGGTTATCGCGTCGTGCGGCTTGCGGACGTGGTTCAGGATATCGACATTTTTGTCACCTCCACCGGTAACTTCCAGGTGATTCGTCACGAACATCTGATTCGGATGAAGGACGAGGCCATCGTTTGCAATATCGGCCACTTTGATAATGAAATCGATGTGGCGTCCCTGAAGCAGTACGCCTGGGAGAACATCAAGCCCCAGGTGGATCACATCACACTGCCGAGTGGCAACAAGATCATCCTTCTTGCTGAAGGGCGTTTGGTGAACTTGGGTTGTGCCACAGGGCACCCAAGTTTTGTGATGAGCAATTCCTTCACCAATCAGGTTTTGGCTCAGATTGAATTGTTTACCAAAGGCGACCAATACGCCGATCAGGTTTATGTCTTGCCTAAGCATCTCGATGAGATGGTGGCTCGACTGCACCTCGACAAAATTGGCGTCAAGCTCACCGAGCTGACCCAGGAGCAAGCGGATTACATCAGTGTTCCTGTTGAGGGCCCTTACAAGCCTGAGCACTATCGCTATTGATCAGGTGACTTGAAGTTGCTTTCCCCCCCATGGAAGACTTGTTCGTTCAAGAACAGTCTTCATGGGTCTTTCTGAACTCGTTACCCAACTGCCTGAGTTGATTGGCCAGGCGGTGGAAGCCAATCAGTGGATGGGTTATGTCGCGATCTTCGCGGCCATGTTTCTGGAGAACCTGTTCCCGCCCATTCCCTCAGAGTTGATCATGCCCCTCGGGGGGTTCTATGTGCAGCAGGGGCAACTTCAGTTTTTGCCTGTTGTTTTGGCAGGTTTGTTGGGCACGGTGATCGGAGCCTTGCCTTGGTATGGCATTGGCCGATTGATCAATGAAGAACGGCTTGAAGTTTGGCTGAGTCGACATGGTCGCTGGATCGGCATCAGCCCTGAGGAATTGGCGCGCAGTCGTCGTTGGTTTAGTCGTTATGGAACGGCATTGGTGTTTTGGGGGCGATTGGTCCCCGGGATCCGCACCCTGATTTCTGTGCCGGCTGGCATCGAGTTGATGCCAATGTTGCCTTTCCTGATTTGGACAACAGCCGGCAGCTTGATCTGGACCCTCTTGCTGACGGGTGCAGGCTTGGCTCTTGGGGAGAGTTACAGCAACGTAGAGGTATGGATTGATCCCGTTTCAAAGGTGGTCAAGGTGGCGTTGGTGGTGGCTGTTCTGGCAGGAGGGATTTGGTTGGCCCTGCGCATTTGGCGCAGGAGCCGCAACAGCCATTGAATGCGGGTATTTAGAAGGGAACTTCCTCATCGCTTGGGCTTGAGCCTGGTCCACCGCCTGCATTGAAGCCGCCAGCGGCTTCTGCATCCCGTTTGGAACCCAGCAGTTCCAAGCGGTCCACTCTCACAACAGGCTTGCTTCGTTCTTCGCCGCTATTGCGGTCGGTCCAGCTATCTACCTTGAAGCTGCCGATGATTCCCAGCAGTGAACCTTTTTTTACATAGTCAGCGGCGACCTGGGCTTGTTTGCCCCAGATTTCGAGATTGAACCAATCGGGTTCATCGTCGCGGCTGCGGCGATTAACCGCCATGGTCAGGTTGGCCACAACACTGCCTGATTCGAAGTAACGGACTTCGGGGTCGCGGCCAGCTCGGCCGACGAGGGTGACTGAATTGACGCCCATGGATGCCTCCTTTCTTAATGAGATGTTGGTCAATGATGCGCCACCGTTGAAGTGGCTGCTTTTAAGGAGTTCCACCCTCAACGTTGGGTGTAACAAGATGCTCACTGAACTCCTCCTATGATCTGTCGAATTGAGTTCTGCACCAGTGCTGTTTCGTCGCTTTCAGTTGTCACGCGACATCGGCATCGATCTGGGCACGGCTAACACCTTGATCTACGTCTCTGGTAAAGGGATTGTGCTTCAGGAGCCTTCTGTTGTGGCCTTGGACCTTGAGCATGGTGTGCCCATGGCCGTTGGCAATGAAGCCAAGTTGATGCTCGGGCGAACACCGGGAAACATTCGAGCAGTACGGCCTCTTCGTGATGGTGTGATCGCTGACTTTGATGCCGCTGAGATGATGCTCAAGAGCTTCATTCATAAGGTGAATGAGGGGCGAGGCATTGTTGCTCCACGGTTGGTGGTTGGCATCCCCAGTGGGGTGACGGGTGTGGAGCGACGGGCTGTACGTGAGGCCGGTATGGCTGGGGCCAGGGAAGTCCATCTGATTGATGAGCCCGTGGCCGCGGCCATTGGTGCTGGTTTGCCGGTTACCGAGCCGATTGGCACGATGATTGTTGATATTGGCGGTGGCACCACTGAAGTGGCTGTACTCAGCCTGGGCGGCACTGTTTTAAGCGAATCGGTACGTGTGGCAGGAGATGAAATCAGCAATTCGATCGGCGTTTATCTGAAAAAGGTTCACAACTTGGTGGTGGGTGAGCGAACAGCCGAGGAGATCAAAATCCGCATCGGTTCTGCGTTCCCTGATAACGACTTTGATCAGCAAGCCATGGATGTGCGTGGTTTGCACTTGCTTTCAGGATTGCCTCGCTCGATCAATTTGCGTGCTGGTGAATTGCGTGAGGCCATTGCTGAGCCGCTCAATGTTGTTGTCGAGGCCGTGAAACGCACCCTCGAGCGCACACCACCTGAATTGGCTGCCGACATTGTTGACCGCGGCATCATGTTGGCTGGTGGTGGTGCCCTGGTTCGTGGGATCAGCGATTTGATCAGCCATGAGACCGGCATCTTCACCCATGTCGCGGAGGATCCCCTTCTTTGCGTGGTTAATGGCTGTGGGCAGGTGTTGGAGGATTACAAGGGCCTTCAGCGCGTGTTGGATACACCTGAATTCATCCGTTCGTCGATGACGGCCTGAATTGATGAGGAGCCCTCCGTGGCCAGCGCTTTCTCGCTGGCGGCGTTGGCGTCGCGGCTGGCTTTGGCTGTTGTTGGTTGCGTTATTTGCTCTTGTGCGTTGGAGCAAAGGCGCAGGTTTTGCTGATGCTTATGCCGTATTAACCCGTCCGTTCTGGCCCGGATCCGCTCAGCGCGAATGGATTCAGTCTGGGGTTCAACTGGAGCAGCAGAGCAAATTGCGATGGCTGGAAAAGGACAACCAAAGACTGAGAGATTTACTGGATCTTGTTCAATCATCCTCAGGAGTGGATGAGTTGTCAGCCGCCGTCATTTCACGGACGCCGCAGGGCTGGTGGCAACAATTGGAGTTAGGCAAAGGGCGACTGCATGGAATCCAGCCGGGTGATGCGGTGTTGGGGCCTGGAGGTTTGCTGGGGAGAATTCAAAGCGTCACCCCAATCACCTCACGGGTGCGACTGCTTACATCACCAGGCAGTCAGGTTGGGGTTTGGATCCCGCGCACCCAGCGCCATGGCTTGTTGATTGGCATGGGAAGCCGCCGACCCCAGATGCATTTTCTCGACAAAGATCCGCAGGTTTTTGCAGGAGATGTCGTGAGCATCTCTCCGTCCAGCAGCTTGCTGCCTGCCAACGTGCCAGTTGGCGTGATTCAGTCTGTGGATTATCACGCCTTGCCTGCTCCCCGCGCGGCGGTGCAGCTCATCGCTGCACCGGAAGCCATCGATTGGGTGCAGGTGCAGATTCGCTCATGAGGCGTCTTCATCAACAACCCCTTTGTGTGGCATCGGCGCTCGTTGTGCCTTGGCTCACTCTGGCTGCTCCTACTTGGTTGACGTTGTCTGGCGTGGGACCGAGCTGGGCTGTGTTGTGGTTGTTGCCTTGGGCCTTGGTGGATGGACCTGTCTCTGGAATGGTGGCTGGTCTTTGCCTTGGTTTGGTTCTTGATGGTCTGAGCCTGGGTGGGTGCAGCCAGCTGCCTGCCTTGATGTCGCTTGGTTGGTGGTGGGGAAGGCTGGGGCGTCGTGGTCCACCCATTCAACTCAGTTTCAATCTCGGTCTCTTGGCTTGGTTTGGTTCGTGTGTTCTGGGGCTCAGCCTATGGCTGCAAATGGTTTGGCTTGATTTCGCTAACTCTTTTCAGATACAAGAGGCCTGGGGTTGGCATACCTTGATGGTTCAGGCTGTTTTGACGGGCCTGATAGCACCGATGATCGTGTCTTGGCTGTTGTTGCTTTGGCGACGACGTGCTCCCCTTTGAAGAGGTTGTCGTCATGGCTCGCACGCGCTGGAAATGGCTAGGTCTCGGTTTGGGCCTTTTGGGGTCCGCACTCATGGTCTGGGGATGTCGTCCTCAGCCGGCTTCGCGAGCGGACTTGCAGCTCTGGACCTTGCAGCTGGCTCCGAAGTTCAATCCCTACATGCAGGGTGTGATCGCCGATTGGCAAGAGCATCACGCTGGTGAACCCGTTCGCTGGACTGATTTGCCTTGGGGTTCGGTGGAACGGAAGTTGCTTGCTGCGGTGTTCGCCCGTACAGCGCCAGACGTGGTCAATCTCAACCCGCCCTTTGCTGCCAATTTGGCGAGTAAGGGAGGGCTTCTGGATCTAACGCCTTGGCTTCCTGCAGATGCCGCCGACCGCTATTTGCCATCGGTTTGGCAGGCTGCCGATGATGCGAAAGCAGGCCAGATTGCTATCCCCTGGTACCTCACGGTTCGGCTCAGCTTGGTGAATCATCAGCTGCTTGAGCAGGCAGGGCTTAAGGCTCCTCCACGTCGCTGGCAGGACGTACCGGCATTTGCGCGTCGTATTCGCGAGCGCACCGGGCGGTATGGATTGTTCGTCACCGTGGTGCCCGACGATTCAGCGGAATTGCTCGAGTCGATGGTGCAGATGGGTGTCACCTTGTTGGATGCCCGTCAGCGGGCTGGCTTCAAGACCCCAGCTGGGAAGAAGGCTTTTGCGTTTTGGACCGATCTCTATCGACAGGGTTTATTGCCTCGCGAGGTGGTTAGTCAGGGCCAGCGGCGTGCGATTGAGCTTTATCAAAGTGGCGAGCTGGCGATCTTGGCGAGCGGGGCTGAATTTTTGCGCACGATTCAGACCAATGCCCCTGGAGTGGCTGAAGCCACTCAACCGCATCCGCCCCTTACCGGTGCAGATGGCAGTGCGAATGTTGCCTTGATGACCCTTGCTGTTCCCAAGCAGACAAGCCGTGCTCAGGAGGCTGTTGATTTTGCGTTGTTTCTCACCAATGGTGTGAATCAGGCTGATTTCGCCCAAGAGGCGAAGGTGTTGCCGTCGTCTCGAGTGGCTCTCCAACAGGTTGAAAAGGCTTTAAAGGCTGAGAAACCGAAGTCGCCTGAGGATGCTCAGATTCTTGCCGCCCGGTCACTTTCGGCAGAGACACTTCAACGTGCTCGGGTGTTGATCCCGGCTTCACCTGGGATCAAGCGCTTGCAAAGCATCATCTACACCCAGCTTCAACGCGCCATGCTTGGACAGATCAGCAGCGATGAAGCTGTCGAGCAAGCAGCAAAAGAATGGGATAGCTACTCAAAAGCGCGTTGGCCTTAAGAAAACCTAGGTATATCTACTGCGCAAATCTTAATTAAATATAAAAACTGCTGCCCTGGAAAGGGTTTTAGCCATTTCTGTAAGAAAAGTAAGGGTAAGGTTGGATTTCTTCATGAGGAAATGCTCATGTCCGAGGGCGGCCCGTCACAGGTTCAAGACATTGATGGATCTGTTGAGCAGCCACCCTCGTCGTATAAGGCCACGATTTTGGCCGTTGACGATGAGCCAGCCGTCCTCAGGATCCTGACGACTCGGCTGAAGCTTGCCGGTTACAAGGTGATTTGCGCCGAGGATGGTGAAGAGGCCTTGGAGGCTTTTCATCGCGAGCAGCCTGATTTAGTGGTCCTCGACGTGATGCTTCCCAAGCTGGATGGCTTTGCTGTCTGCAGGCGGCTTCGTGCTGAATCTTGTGTGCCGATTATTTTTCTATCGGCCCTACAGGCCATTTCCGAACGGGTGGCCGGCCTCGACCTCGGCGCCGACGATTACTTGCCGAAGCCCTTTAGCCCTAAGGAACTAGAAGCAAGGATCGCAACGATTCTGCGGCGGATTGGCCAAGGCACGGCAGCCGCTGAACCACGTGAGCTTCCAGTTGGACAGGGTGTGCTTCGGGTCGGAGACCTTGTTGTTGATACAAACCGACGTCAGGTGAATCGTGCTGGTGAGCGGATCAGCCTGACCTATACAGAATTTAGTTTGCTGGAATTGTTGTTCCGAGAGCCTGGACGGGTTGTTCCCAGGGCAGAGATTCTTGAGCAGCTATGGGGATACCCGCCGCGTCGTGCCGCTGATTTGCGTGTGGTGGATGTCTACGTTGCTCGTCTGCGCGGCAAGCTTGAGCCGGATCCACGCAACCCTGAGTTGATTCTTACCGTTCGAGGCATCGGCTATGCCTCTCAGAGGATGGGAGACACGCCGGCGGCAGTGGCAAGTTAATCCGGCTTCCTTGTTGGCAGTTCTCTGGTTGAGAAATCAGAGAATTCAATGCCGTATTGGAGCATCGACGGGCAAGATGACGGCCATGTGCCCCTGAATCCTTGTCTGAGCTGCGCGACACCCGTCTGGAGAAGGCCAAGGCTCTGAAAGAGCTAGGGCTGGCTCCCTATGCCCTGAACTATGACCCCAGCCATCGCACGGCAACGCTCCAGTCGGATCATGCAGATCTGGCTAAGGGAGAGGAGAGGGATGTCCAAGTGTCAGTTGCCGGCAGAGTTTTAACGCGTCGGGTGATGGGCAAGCTCGCCTTTTTCACGCTTGCCGATGAGAGTGGCACCATTCAGCTCTATATCGAGAAGGCCAGTCTTGAGGCTGCTGCTTCATCGGCTCAAGAGATAGCTCCTGAAGACAAGGCTGTTGAAGAAAAGGCTGCTCAAGCAAAGGCTGTTGAAGCAAAGGCCTCTGAAGACCAGGTGAGTGAGGCCAGTAGGCCCAGCGCCTTTGTTCAGCTCACCACTCTTGTGGACGCAGGTGACTGGATTGGGGTGAGCGGCATATTGCGCCGTACTGATAGGGGCGAACTTTCGGTCAAGGTTTTGCAGTGGCAGATGCTGAGTAAATCTCTGCAACCCTTGCCGGATAAATGGCATGGTCTGGCCGATGTGGAGAAGCGCTACCGCCAGCGCTATTTGGATCTGATCGTGACTCCCCAATCGCGTGAGACCTTCCGGCGACGTGCCTTGATGGTGAGTGCGATTCGGCGTTGGCTGGACGAGCGAAACTTTTTGGAAATCGATACACCTGTCTTGCAATCCGAGGCGGGTGGTGCCGAGGCCAGGCCATTCATTACCCACCACAACACACTCGACCTGCCTCTTTACCTACGCATTGCCACTGAACTGCATCTGAAGCGGTTGGTGGTGGGTGGCTTTGAGAGGGTCTATGAGCTTGGACGCATTTTTCGCAATGAGGGTGTGAGCACGCGTCACAACCCTGAATTCACAACCGTTGAGGTGTATCAGGCCTATGCCGATTACATCGACATGATGGATCTCACCGAGCAGTTGATTGCTTCGGTTTGTCAGCAGGTCTGTGGGTCGACACGCATTACCTATCAAGGAACGGAGATCGACCTGACTCCGTCCTGGCGACGAGCCACGATGCATGAACTTGTGCTCGAAGCGACAGGGCTGGACTTCAACGCTTTTGCAGATCACTCAGAGGCGGCGTTGGCCATGGATGCGGCAGGTCTGGAGGTGCCGAAGGCAGCGGACAGCGTCGGTCGTTTGCTGAATGAGGCTTTTGAACAAGCGGTTGAGGCGACGCTCATTCAGCCCACCTTTGTGACCGATTATCCGATTGAGATTTCGCCTTTGGCCAGGCCGCATCGCAGCAAGCCAGGCATGGTGGAGCGTTTTGAATTGTTCATGGTTGGTCGGGAAACGGCGAATGCCTTCAGCGAGTTGATTGATCCCCTTGATCAGCGTCAGCGTTTAGAGGCCCAGCAGCTGCGTCGTCAGGCCGGCGATCTTGAGGCCCATGGTGTTGATGAGGATTTCTTGCAGGCTCTTGAGGTTGGTATGCCTCCGACAGGCGGCTTGGGCATTGGGATCGATCGCTTGGTCATGCTGCTGACAGACAGCCCTTCAATCCGTGATGTGATTGCGTTTCCCCTGCTTCGTCCGGAGAACCGAACGTCAACAGACTTGCCTGGAACCGTCACAGTGGATAATTAAATGATTGGCAGGTTCCTCTTCCCATGAGTGGCGAGCGCGTAGGTTTCCGCTTCAAACACGCCGATGCGGTGGTCAAGCGCAATCCCCAAGGCCGTTCTCGGCGGGGCTGGGTTATGGAGCCCGTTGAGCAGACCACGAGTCGCGGCACCAAAATGCCGGCGTATCGGATCCGTTGGCGCGATAGCGAGCGGCCAGAAATTGTGCTTCAGCACATGCTGATTGCTGATCCAGATCCAACACCACCCCCTGAGAACGTCAGCCTTGAACCTCCTGCTCCAAAGGCCTGAGGCTCACTATTTCTCCTGAGCTCGTTCTCGTTTGAGCGTCTCTAGGGCCTCTTGCGCTTCAAATTTCTCCCAGTCATCCTCCAGGCTATGGCTGGAGGATTTGGCTTCATGAGATAGCTCATCAAGTTGTCGTTCGACAACTTCGAAGCGCGTGCCTAGTTGCTCCAGCTCGGCCCAAAGTTGGCGCCCCTGCTCCATCAGATTGTTGACATGTTGTTGCGCTCGATCAGCAAGGTTTGAGGCCCCAGCCGCTTTGGCTCGCTTGATGCGTTCCGACCATTCTTGAACGGTGTCGGCCACGTTGAGCAGTTGCCGCCGTTGCTCCTCGGCTTCCTGTTGAAGTTGTTGGCGTTGTCGTTGCAACCTGCGGTAACGATCTTGCTGGTGTTGCTGGCGAAGCAGTAACTCTTGATAAGGGTTGGCGCGCAAGAAGGCGGCCAATCGCTCTTCTAAGCCTTGTTCAAGTTGGTCGAGCCAGGAAGGGCTCATCGTTCAACTGTTGTTTGGTTTCTCAGTGTGCCCTTGATTGGCGGCAGTTGTTGCCCGTTGTCTGGCGGCGTCTGATCTTTGTTGGTTGTGGTGAGGTTGCTGTGAGGTTGCTGTGGAGGCGGGCGGTTGATCTTCTCCTGCCGTTTTTGATCAGCCTCTTACGATTACTTCAAGCAGCATCTTTTTGCCAGCTCATGCGTTCAGCGTTGATGAAGCGATGACTGGCAACAGCTCTGTAGCTGAAGGGACCCTCTTGGCCGATCAATATCGGCTTACAAAGCAGTTGTCTTCTGCCAATCGACCTCAGGGTGGCTTATGGCTTGCCGTCGATGGCATGGCAGGAGACGCTTCTGTGGTCTTGCGGCAGCTTTTGGACCCTGCCTCCAAGAAGCGAATGGGTCAGCTTTGGCCTTTGATGCAGTCTCTGCTTCATCCCCAGATTCCTCGCTTTGGCGGTTTGTTTGAGGAGGATGAGTCCCTTTGGTTGGTTCGTGAATGGCAGGAGGGTGACACCTTTCGTGAGCTGCAGCAGCAACGGGCTGAGCGTCAGTTGGCGTTTGGGGCCGGAGAGGTGTTGTTGTTGTTGCGCCAATTGCTTTCTCCTCTTAACGCGTTACATGCCAAGGGGCTGGTGCACGGAGATATCAATCCCAGCAATCTTTTAAGGCGTCATCAAGATGGCCTGCCAGTCCTGCTGGACTTTGGTCTTTTGCAGTTGCATGGCCAGGACCAGTTGCTTGGTGCAACCCCGAGTTATGCCCCTAGGGCTCAGGGGCGTGGCGAAGCAGCGGCCAGTTGGATGGATCTGCATGGCTTGGCGGTTACAGCCTTGACCTTGCTGACAGGCTGTCGCCCCGAAGAGCTTTTGAGTCTTGATGCGACGTCTTGGTGCTGGCCAGAGCAGCTGGATTTGGATCAGGCGTTTCGGCAGGTGATGGAACGGATGCTGAGTGAGGACCCTGATCAGCGTTTTGACGATGCAGCGGATGTCCTCCAGGCCCTTCAGGCGGTTGCCATGCCGGAAACGACAGGCCCTACGCCTCGCTTGGATCGCACAGTGTCGCTGGCGCCAAAAGCTGTCGAATCCGTTGATGGAGTGTCTGCATCTGCCGTCCTAAAAGAACGGCCTGTTTTGAAATCGCGGCGGCGTATTCGCGCTGAGGAACGTGAGCTAGCGGCTGAAGGTCGCCTGTGGCCTGTGGTGGGAGCTTTGCTTGTTTCAGCATTGGTCGGCACGGCCATTGGCTGGTTCTTGCTTAACCGTTCTTCTCCGCAGGAGCCAAGCCCGTCCATAGAGCGTGATGTTGCGGCTGGTCGTTTCCCAGATGCCAGCCTGCCGCCGGCGGAGGTGGATCAGAGGCAACAGTTGATGAGTCGCTTGCGCGCTTTGCAGGTTGATCGCAGTTGGTTTTTGCAGTTGGTGGATTCCAGTCTCTTGGCCCGTTTCCCTGAGCGTGATGGTCGTCTGCCTTCTGATGCTCTTGAGGATGCGCCATTCCGGCAGGTTTGGAACGAACTTGCTGAGGAATGGATGGCCAGGATCGAACAACAGCCGCCACAGCTTCGTCGGCGCTTGGGCCAATTGAAGAGCACGGACTGGCAGGAACAGAAAGAAGCCCTGCTCAACCAGGGAGTCAGTGGTTTAGTGGTCGAGCAACTGGTCACGGCTGGTGCTCAGAACTTGCTACCGGGTTCAGTGCAGGGCCAAAAACCTCCAGAGCCATATCTGCAGCTTTGGTATGCCGCAGCGCTTGGCAGTCTTGCTGACGTTCAGATCGAGAAGATTGAGGCGAAACCGTTAACGCCCACCGTTTTCTACAGCCGCGTTCCTCCAGAAGGCGCAAGGCTGATTTCGATACAGCTTCCACCTGGCCATCGCTTGGTGATGGGCATTAATGGAACGCCATTGATGCAGATGACTGTTTACAGCGCCAAGGGTGAGGTTGTGTCCGAGCGCGGACCCTTGCGGGTCGTGACCTTGCCTGCCGATGCTGGCTCTCCCATCCAGGTGCTGGTCATGAATGAAGGCGTGGCTTCGGGTGCCTTAACGCTTTCTGCTAGGGCTGATCGTTCGTTCTCAGTCCCGCTGCCACCAGTGGATCTGGATCCATTGCCGGACTCGGCTACGGGTGCTCCTGGCCGCATTCCTGCTCCAGTGATGGCGCCTGCCAATAACTCTGCTGTCCCTGAGGTTGATCAGTAGCGAGCCATCGCTGATTTCACCTCTCGATCCGCTTGCTTGCGTTTCTC
>CATBLW010000227.1 GCA_949486985.1 Prochlorococcus marinus str. MIT 9215 | reverse complement strand
CAGCGCATAGGCGATGGGCTTTCGCTCTCTCAGGTCTAACTCCAGTGCTGGTGGCAATAAGCGACGGTGCACAACAACAGACTTGACCGGTAGTTGCTGCAGAAGGGTCTCTTCCAGTTCTTTGGGGTTGAGGCCCAAAAGAGGCTGTGGAAAATTCAGTCCACCAGCTTGGATTACTGCAGCCAACTGAAGATTGGGACTGCCTTTAATTTTGATTTGTTCAGAGCTGGTTAGGGTCCAGCCCTGACTGAGAAGCAACCAACCAAGGCTGCCTGTGACAGACGCAAACACGATCACTCTCCAGAGGTTGATCGTGCGTTCGCGGCGGTTTTGTTGGCGAAGCAACCGGCGTCTTTCGACACCAGGTGATAGGGATGATCTCGAATCACGACTCGACGAACTCACAGATCGCAACGCGCTCGGCTCATGAGTTGATTCATCCAACTGCGGGCCCGTTCTGCATCCGCAAAGGGCACGTCCATTTCATTGCCAGATCCAACCAATCTGAGTCGGCAACGACCTTGAGATTCTTGCGTCAGAGGGGCATCGCCTGAAGCAAGCGCCATCAGCTCGACCAGTTCCAACTTGGTGACGACAAAAGTGCCTTGTTCTTTGAATTGTCCGGCCTCAAAGTTGCTCCAGGTCAAGAGTCCATCCTTGAGACGTGCGGCGCCGCTGCCATCGAGCTTGGAGAGTTCAGACCCTTCTGCCCAGTTCCGAAATAGATTCTGCCGCCGCCGCTCAAGCCATCCGAGAGCAGTCAGAAGAACAAAAGCCGCAAGCAGGGGCAACCAGAGCAAACCGTGCATCATTGGGTTTTAAAAAGCGGCACGCCTGAATGCCATCAATGAGGGTTGAATCATTCTCCTGCTGTCTGTACGAGCTGGCACACCAATTCTTCTAGCGTTACACCAGATGCTTCCCAAAGCATGGGATACATGCTTTGGCTTGTGAAGCCTGGGAGTGTATTGATCTCATTAATCATCAGGGCGTTGTTGGCCTCGTCATAAAAAAAATCAACACGTGCCATTCCGTGAGCAGCTACAGCTTTACAGGCTGCTAATGCCTGTTCACGGACTTCCTGCACAACGTCTTGAGCGAGAGGAGCAGGAATCAGCGTCTGACTGCGCCCTTCTGTGTATTTGGTGTCGTAGTCATACCAGTCAGCATCGAAGCGAACCTCTCCAACGACAGAAGCTTCCAGTTTTTGGCGGCCCAGAACAGCACATTCCAGTTCTCTAGCGGTGATGCCTTGCTCCACCACGATCCTTTGATCAAGGCCCGCGGCTTTGTTAAGACCATCAATAAGCTGATCGCGATTTTGAGCTTTGCTGATGCCAACGGAGGAGCCAAGATTGGCTGGTTTGACAAAACATGGATAACCCAACTTGCTCTCAATGTGATCGATAACAGCCTCTCTGGAGTTGAGATTGCAAAGGTCGCTGCTCACGACGCTGACGTAAGGAACTTGCGACAAACCGGCAGAAGCAAAAGCTGCCTTCATCGCCAATTTGTCCATGCTGACGGCCGATCCAAGAACACCTGAGCCCACGAAAGGCTTGCCCATCAAGGTGAACAGACCTTGAACAGTGCCGTCTTCGCCGTTGGGCCCATGCAAGACCGGGTACCAAACATCCACCTGCTCACTTCCTTCTGGAAGCCCAATGAAACCTTTGCCGACAAGGGCCGGCTGTTTCCCCGCACTTGGTTTCAGCTCACTTGTTTTCCCCGCACTTAGTTTCACCTCAGTTGGCTTGATCTCACTTGGCTTGATTTCGATTGGAGTGCCTTGAGTTAGGACCTCTTCAGCAACAGTTGCAGGCCACCAGCGGCCGTGCTGGTCGATGTACAGCGGTATGACTTCAAAGTGTTCAGCATTCATCCCTCTCCGCAAGGCAGCGATCACCGTTTGCGCCGATCGGATCGAGACAGCATGTTCACCGGACTCGCCGCCGAACACCACGCCTACACAGGTGCGGGTTGAAGGCATGGAGATGCGGCAGAGCCGAGGTAACTTGACGCCCAAAGGTATCAGTCCCGTCGATCTATTTCACCGCTTTCACCGCAGTGGGGTGCCGCTGAGGGAGAAGGAGCGAACGCTGTCGATGCGCACATCAACGAGATCACCAGGGCTGTAAGAGCAGCCCTCGGGGCCTTTAGCCGCAAAGAATGTGAGTCGGTTGCTGCGCGTACGCCCCATTAATTGATCGGGGTCCTTCGGGTTGATCCCTTCTGCCAGAACCTCTTCAACCCGTCCGTCGTAACGGGCATTGCGTTGCCGGGCTGTGTTTTCAACCAAAGCATTGAGTTCCTGCAAGCGTTCCACCTTGACCGCTTCAGGCAGTTGGTTGGGCCATGTGGCCGCGGGAGTATTGGGACGTGGAGAGTAGGCGGCAGTGTTGACCTGGTCGAATCCAACCTGCTCAATCAACTTCAGGGTTTGACGAAACTGATCATCGGTTTCACCTGGGAAGGCCACGATCACATCCGAACTGATGGCGGCATCGGGCATCAATTCGCGGATCCTGTCGATGATGCGCCGATAGCGTTCAACGGTGTAGCCCCTGGCCATGGCCTTGAGCACGTTGTTATCTCCACTCTGGAAGGGGATATGGAAGTGTTCGCAAAGTTTGGGTAATCCTGCGCAAGCTTCAATCAGTCGATCTGTGAAATAGCGCGGATGGCTGGTTGCAAAACGAATGCGTTCAATGCCTTCCACGTCATGAACGTGATGGAGAAGATCTGTGAGGGTGTTCTGGCGACGTCCCTCAGCTGTGATCCCAGGCAGGTCGCGGCCATAGGCATCAATGTTTTGGCCAAGCAAGGTGATTTCTCTGAAGCCAAGGGCCGCCAACCCTTGCATTTCCATATGGATGGCTTCTGGCTGTCGTGATTGCTCTTTTCCCCTCACAGAGGGCACCACGCAGTAGGTGCAACGCTCGTTGCAGCCATAGATCACATTCACCCAAGCGCAAATTTTGCTGTCCCGCCGCGGGATGGTGACGTCTTCAAGGATCTTGTTGTCGTCGGTAGCAACCACCTGTTTGCCACTGTCCACCTGGGTCAGCAAGAGCTCAAGCCGATTGGCATGTTGCGGCCCCATCACCAGGTCGAGTTCTGGAACGCGCCGAAGTAGCGCTTCCCCTTCCTGTTGAGCAACACAACCTGCAACAACGAGTTTGAGGTGAGGATTGGATCGTTTACGACGCGCCTGACGGCCTAAATAGCTGTAAACCTTTTGCTCAGCGTTATCGCGAATTGTGCAGGTGTTGTAGAGAACAAGATCGGCTTCCAACTCTGCAGACGCTTGCTGGTATCCCATGGATTGAAGGATTCCGGCCATGCGCTCAGAGTCGGCCTTATTCATCTGGCAGCCGAAGGTGGTGATCCAAAACGAGCCTCGTATCTGTTCGGCTTTTAAAGAATCACTAGCGAGGGTTGGTGCGGTAGTAGCGAGCAAGGCAAGTGGCGATCCGAAGAACCGCAGCAGATCTCATCAACTCCTTCAGTGTGTCGAGCCCAGAGTTCTTTTGGGCGTTTGTGGCGCACTGATGACGGATTCTTTTTGTCGCAACAGTCCCTGAGGCCTCAACAGTCGTTGGGGTCTCTGCCTATTAGCGTGCTGCGCACGGTATTCAAAAGGGTGTGAGGGCGAGCGAGGGGATTCGAACCCCCGAATAGCGGCGCCACAAGCCGCTGCCTTAACCACTTGGCGACGCCCGCCGCGTCGGTAAGAATTTACCAATTCACCTTGAACTTAATCTGATCAAGAGCTCTAGTCGACGTTTGTGGCCATCCGGAAATTGGATGGTGGGTTTCATCACCCTGATCGGTTGTGGTGGAACATTGGCCTGGACGAATCCCTCCATGCAGGCATACCGCCTTTATGCAGCTGATCAATTGGTGGAACTTGCCACTGAGAAATTATGCGAGCAGCAGGGGCTACCAATGGTGTTAAGGCTCTGGATCCAGAACTGTCCAGAATTAATCGCAGCTCAGCGTCCCGCGTTCGCCAGCAGCGTTGAACAGTTCAGTGAGCGGTTGAATCTCGGCCTGTTCAGCATTTACACCACCAAGGTTGGTGGGCAAAATGTTTTGCCGACGCTCCGACTCCCCGATTACCAAGTGACCACCTTGGCCGTCGCTGGGCATTTTCTGCCCCTAAGCACCCGAACGGATTCGGGAAGGTTGGAGTGACTTCCGTTGGGGGGAATTCAGTGCAAGACAGCCATCTCGAGGCTTGGGTGCCACGCGGATTGCTGACCATCCCTGCCAATGTCCTGGAAGGCAGGGCAACTGCAGAAGGCCTTTGCCCGATGCGTATTGACTGGCAGGCCGGCAGGCTCCGTCGCGTGGAGCTGATCGCTATCGATGCGTCATCACCGCCACAGCATGTCTTGCTGCCGAGGCTTGTTGAACCTCATGCGCACCTCGACAAGGCCTTTACTTGGGCAGATTTTCCCAACCTGTCTGGGAGCTACTCCGGAGCTCTTGCCGCCAACTTGCTGGAACATCAGCAACGAACGCTATTGGGCGTGCGTCAGCGCGCTGAGCGAGCGCTGCAGTTAGCGCTTCAGCATGGCCTCAGGGCTGTACGTAGTCATGTCGACAGTGTTGGGCCTCATTGCGATCTCAGCTGGGAGGCACTACTAGATCTGCAGCGGCAATGGCAAGACCGGCTGACCTTGCAATTGGTCGCACTCGTGCCTGTGGAGCACTGGAGCACATCGGCAGGGAAAAAGCTTGCGCAAAAAGTGGCCGCCAGCGGTGGACTAATGGGCGGCGTTCTTGTGCCTCCTTGCAATGGGCCAGCCCCTCGGCATGCGCTACGCAAGATGCTGCTTTTGGCTGATCAACTTGGTTGCGCCATCGACCTCCACATCGATGAAGCCAATAGCCATTACGCGACTGGTGTGCAGCAACTGCTGCGCGTTTTGGATGGCATCAAGGTTTCAGTGCCCATCACCTGCAGCCATGCCAGCACGCTTGGCTTACTCCCACCGGCAGAGCTTTGCAGGATTGCGGAGCGCATGGCTGATCATCAGATCAATGTGGTGGCATTGCCAATGACGAATGGCTGGTTGCTGGCAAAGCAGCCACGTCGAACACCTGTGGAGCGACCGATCGCTCCCATTCATCAACTGCAGGTGGCGGGAATTTCAGTGGCTGTTGGTGGTGACAATGTTCAGGATCCTTGGTTCCCTGCCGGCAACTTTGACCCCCTCTCCTTGATGGCGTTTTCGCTGCCTCTTGCCCATCTCGCTCCTTGGCAGCGCTTAGGGTTAGCTCCATTCACGACGGCCGCAGCTCATCTCATGGACTTGGCCTGGGATGGAACACTTCAACCAGGAAGCCCTGCCGATTTGATCCTGGTGAAAGCCAGCAGCTGGGCGGAGCTATTAGCAGCAAAACCGGATCGACGGGTGCTGATCAATGGAACCTGGCTCGATGAGCAAACCATGGCTACGACAACATCGACATAGCTGATCTGCCAATGACCAGATCCACTGTTATTGCTGATCTAGAGAATGACTTGATCCAAGTTGATTGTCTAGAAATCTTGGCAACTCCTGAAGCACAGGAACGTTTTTCAAGAGATTCATATGACTACTCTCCTGTGCTTCGTCAACAGCTTGAGGGATGTCAATCGGAACTCGTTGTCCGCCCTTTTACGGTGGAAGCGGTTGTGGCAGTTGCGGCTAGCTGTAGCCGTTATGGAGTCCCGCTGACCTTACGAGGATCGGGTACTGGAAACTACGGGCAATGCGTGCCTCTGCGCGGAGGCGTCGTCATGCTTATGGGTGCGCTCCGCAAGATTAGGCACCTCGATCCTGCTACAGGTGTTGTGACAGTGGAGACGGGCTGTTTGCTGCGCGATCTGGATCAACATCTCAGTAGCCATGGCCGCCAATTACGTCTACTACCAAGCACTTGGCGCAGTGCTTCTGTGGGTGGATTCCTGGCCGGAGGTTCGGGTGGGATTGGCTCGGTGCGTTGGGGATTCCTTCGTGATCCTGGGCATTTACAAGCTCTGGAAGTGATCACCCTGCAAGACCCTCCACAACAACTGCAGCTGAATGCAGTGGAATCAGAAGCCCTCAATCATGCCTATGGAACCAATGGAATTATCACGGCGTTGTCTTTGGCGACAGCGCCTGCCGTGGCCTGGCAGGAAGTCAGCATCGACTGCAGAGATTGGTCACAAGCCGTTGATCTAGCGCTGCGCTGTGTTCGCGCTGCGATTGATCTGAATCTCTGCAGTGTGCTCGAACAACCAATCGTTGACCTATTGCCCCATTGGTGTGGCTCTCCAAGTGGCCAGCATCGCTTGTTGCTCTTGGTATCCCCTGATGGTGTGGGCACATTGGAGCGTCTTGCCATCGAGACTGGAGCACGGATCGTTTTTGTTGGTGCAGAGGCTGATCGAGGTGGAACGGGTTTGCGTGAACTCACTTGGAACCACACAACCATGCATATGCGCGCAGTCGATCCTGATTGGACTTATTTGCAAATGCTTTTACCCCAACCAGAACTGCCAGCATTGGCGACTCTCAAGCAGTATTGGGGAGAGGATTTGCTTTGGCATCTTGAGGCTGTCAACCAGCAAGGGGTTCAGCGATTAGCCGCTTTGCCCATCGTGCGCTGGCGGGGAAAACAATCGCTTGAGCAATTGATCAGCCATTGTCGAGAACTTGGTGCCGTTGTCTTCAACCCACATGTGATCACTGTCGAGGATGGTGGACTTGGCGTGATTGATGGCGATCAGGTTGCAGCCAAGCAACGATTTGATCCCCATGGTTTGCTTAATCCAGGCAAGCTCCGGGGCTGGTCGTCGCGACCTGCTAACGATTGAAATGGCTGGGCCAGCATTCAGAAATCTCAACTGCGCACTTGTACACCTCGCCTGAGGAATGATAGTTATAAAACTAGAATGTACATACCGCCCTCCCAGACAACGCCTGCACGCCAAATAATCGCAAGCAACAGACCAGAATATTCCAGGAGAAGAGAAGATGAATCTGGCAATTTTCAGCCTTAATAGCAGCGACACATCATCATTTCAAACATTCCTAGTCCACTAAAAATTCAACAGCCTGACTGTAAAACAATGACGACACAAGTCTGTGATTTTCCAAAATCAGTTCGCGAGCTTTCAAACGTGCTTCCGGGCGATATTCAGAAAGCAGTTGCTTAGCATTAGACACAGAGTCCTCATGCGTTGAATATGTCATTTCGCCGTTAAACGCATAATGCCCACTAGAGAAAGGCACGCATACAGTAGGAACTCCTAGAAGTTGAGCCCAGTACATACCATGATAGGAGTTTGTAATCAACACCTTAAGACTAGCAATAAATTGTATGCAGACCTCGAGATTGGCGGGATCATTAATCAGCCTAGGAAACGAATTTCCCTGACCATGCAATGCAACACGTCGATGCTGAAAAATGCCTACGCCATGCAACCCTACTTTTTGAAATTCATTGT
>CATBLW010000226.1 GCA_949486985.1 Prochlorococcus marinus str. MIT 9215 | reverse complement strand
TTTGGATCTCGCACCTGTTCCGCCCAAAGACGGCGCTCAGCTTCGGAGCGAACCCAATCAGCGCGAGCCACGATTTCCATGGCACGATCGAGTGCACAAAGCACTTCTGCAGTCCACGCCAAGGGTTTGCACTGGCCAACTGGAAGCCTTTCAACCAAGGCCATCCCCTCCCTCGGCACACGATTGCAAACATTCAGGCCAAGGCCGACGCGCGCCAATCTCACATGACGGCCTCGATGCACCAACCTCGGCAATAAACCAGCCAATTTCCGCTCGCCAAGCATCAGATCATTTGGCCACTTAATCCTCGCCGGCAGGCCGCGTTGCTCAAGCCGTTCAACCAAAGCCACTGCAACGGCCAAACCCAATAAACCTGCAGATGGCTGGGCATCAGGCCAGGGAAGAGCCGCACTCATCCATACGCCCCCCTTTGCAGCCTGCCAAACCCGACCACGCTGTCCCCTGGCTTGAGTTTGGCGTCCGGCCAATAGAGCACGAGGCTGACTTGCCAAGAGAGGTCGCTCACGCAGCCAGTCAGTCAGGCCCAGCTCCGTACTTCCACAGACTGGTTGCCATCGCAACTGCCACGGCATCGCGGCTAGCCCCATCCTGCGCCGGTAATAAGCAACAGCGGCGGCGCTCGTCCATGGCTCAGCGATGCGCATGCCACCAAGGTGCCAAACGTTCAATCGCCGCCTCCAACTCTTCGACAGGGCGAACCAAAGCCATCCGCAGCCATCCTGATCCGCCAGGGCCAAAGCCTGATCCTGGAGTCAAGGCTATGCCGGTTTGATCCAATAAATCAGCCGCCAGAGCTTCGTCATTGCAATGGCTTTGCGCAGCCCACGCCGGCAAGGGCAGCCATAGGTAAAGGGACATCGATGGCCGAGGCGCATGCCATCCAAGAGCTGCCAAGGCAGCCAAAGTCCTATCCCGGCGCTGGCGATAGACCGTCAGGTGCTGCTTAGGCCAGTCAGGAAGTTCTCTTAAAGCCGCGATGGCGCCGCGCTGCAAAGCAAGCGACTGGTTGAAATCCACAACCCCTTTGAGCTCTCGCAAGGCTTTGATCAGCGGTTCGGCACCGATTGCGAAAGCCAATCTGTAACCACCCAAGCACCAAGCCTTGGAGAAAGAAAAGAACTCAATGCCCCACTCCCGCCAACCAGGAGAACGCAATAACGCCGGAGCTTCTCCATCCAGGGCTAAATCCACATAAGGGTTGTCATGGGCAACCACCAACTGATGACGAAGGCCACGCGCCATCGCCTCGTCCAACCAGCTCTGCTCTCCCACCTCTGCAGTTGGGTTGTGAGGGAACCCCAGCACCATCATCTGCAACTGTTCCCACTGGCTGTTCGTTAAGGACTGAAAGTCAGGCCGCCAGCCCTGTTCAGGCTTGAGCTGGAGGCTTTCGATCCTGGCATCGGCAAGCACCAAGCCACCCCGATGAGAAGGGTAAGAAGGGTCGAGGATCAGGGCTGCATCACCAGGATCCAAAACTGCCAAAGGCAAATGGGCCGTTCCTTCCTGGGAACCAACCAAGAGCAGAACTTCCCGTTCTGCGTCCACGCTGATGCCAAATCGCCTCTGACTCCAATCAGCAACGGCTTCACGAAACGGTTTCGTCGCAGCATGCAAGCAGTAGGAAGAGCTCTCTGGATCCTGCAATCCAGTTCGCATGGCTTGAAGAATCAGATCCGGCGGCAACAGATCCGTCGACCCCAATGACAAATCAACCAAAGGCCATGCCTTGGAGGCCCCACCGGCAAGCCGATAGGCCTGCTTACGGAGATCATTGCGAGCGAATACGCCACTACCGAGTCGACCCAAGCGCCTAGAAGGGACCATCAGGAAGAGCGCTCAGTCAATCAAAGCTTGTCGATCGATCGTTTTAATTCCTCTAAATCGGCATCGACTTCAGCCACCTTCACCGCTTCCAGAACTTGCCCCGAACTCGCCTGGTTCTCCTTGCTTGCAGCCTCCTCAGCAGGTGGCAGCGCCACGGCCTCCGCACCACCTTGAAGGCGCTGCCGCAAGGCATTCAGCTCATCATCGACATCATCGCCGCCTTCTAGAGCTGCAAATTGACTTTCAAGATCAGCACCAGCAAGTTCTGCAGCAGCCTGACTACTGGCTTCAAGAGACTGAACCTTGTCTTCCATGCGCTCAAAGGCAGCCATGGCGGAATTGGTACCAAGGTTGCCAACGGCACTTTGCAGTTGCTGTTGAGCCTGAGCCGCCTGTGCTCGAGCCTTGAGCATGTCCTTCTTTGTTCTGGCCTCAGCGATCTTGCCCTCAAGAGTCACCAAACTGCGCTTAAGCATCTCGACCTGACCACCCTGACCCTGCAGCTGATTGGTTAAAGCCGTTGCAGATTCCTGAAAACTCTTGCGGCGAGAGAGGGCTTCTTTCGCTAAATCCTCCTCACCTTTTTTGAGCGCCAACTCTGCGCGTTCATACCAGGTACGAACCTGACCTTCAGCCTGATCCGCTTGATTTTGCAATCGCTTCTGACTTGCAATCGCGATAGCAACGGCCTGCCTCAACTTGACAAGATCGGCCTGCATATCAGCCACCGACTGGTCGAGAATCTTGACTGGATCCTCTGCCTTACTAACCAAATCATTGACGTTGGCGCGGAGTAAGCGGCTAAGCCGGTCAAAGATGCCCATAGCGGCAGGTGTAAGGCCATCTGGAGGCTAGCGAGCTGACAAGGTAACTCCACCTAATCTGGTGAAATGGCCCTTGCTCCAGACCAGCAACGCAAACGCTTGGGACGAGGGGAAATCCTCCAACCAGCTCAACCGCAACCCGTCTCAGCGCTTTCGAGCTGCCTCGATGCACTCAAGAGCTCCTGGCAGAAAGACAATGCCATGGCGGCTCTCTGGCAAGAATGGCCACGACTAGCAGGCCCTCAACT
>CATBLW010000225.1 GCA_949486985.1 Prochlorococcus marinus str. MIT 9215 | reverse complement strand
CGCACAGGTAGAGCACGCCCCTGCACGACAGGAATAAGGCAAGTCGATGCCCTGCTCTTCAGCAGCGTCGAGAATGTACTGGTCATCAGGAACTTCGATGGTCTGATTAAGACCCTCGCCCTCATTGACCAGCGTGACTTTGTAAGAAGCCATGGGATGGAGATGGATGGAAACACACAGAACCCCAGAGGTTGCAAGGCCCCTGAGTCGCCCCTTCCTACCTCGGCAAAAGTCGCTTTGGTCCAATCCAGCCGCTTGAGGCAGAAAGCCCTATCAAAAGATACACACCAATAAGCATTGCTTATAAAAGATGCCTTTAAGTTCTGGATTTGGAGATATTTAGCAACCCCCAGCGGCCCTGCTCAAACTGGCCATCAACCTGCCATCCCAACCCATTCAAAACAGTGATCAGCCTGGGAGCCTGATCCACCAACAAGCCACTCAAAAGGCCGCGGCCACGCTTGCTCAAAAGCCGATCAAAACTTGGAGCGAGGGCCTCAATCACAGGCGCCAGGATGTTGCAAAGCAGCAGATCAGCAGGCGCCCCTGACAACAGAGCCTCCAACGCATCCGCCGAGCCAAGCTCAACACTCAGCTGATGCTCGCTGAGGCCATTTAAAGCGGCATTTTCGGTTGTAGAGCGCACGGCTAGGGAGTCGGTATCAGCAGCAACAACGGCTTGAGCACCAAGCCCAATAGAGGCCAAACCAAGAATTCCACTCCCACAACCAAGATCCGCCACTCTCAAACCAAGCGGGGGGTTCCGTTCCAATGCCTCCAAGCAAAGGCGCGTAGTTGGATGACTACCACTGCCAAAGGCTGCTCCGGGGTCCATCCGCAGGACCAGACGGTCGCTGTATTCCGCAGGCAACTCCAACCATGCAGGAAGGATCAACAGCCGCTGGCCCACAGGGTCCGGTTGCCAATGCTGCTTCCAACTCAAGCTCCAATCTTCATCGGCAACTTCATCCCAACGAGGCGGAGCCAGCGTTACGCCAAAGACTTCCGCCAAAGGGCAAAGGCTGGCGATCAAATGATCTCGCTCCTGCTCGGGCCACTCAAAGGCTGGCAACCAAACCAGCAAGGTGCGTTGGGCGGGAGTCTCAGGTGCATGTTGCACAGCCACCCGATGCAAGCCCATATCTGCCAATTTCCAGAGCAGCGACTCCTCCAGATCAGGCGATATGGGCAAGGAGAGACGCCACCAGCAAGCTTTCACAGAAGACGTCATCAGACCAATGTGAATCAGAGAGTGACCGGATGGGCTTCTTTGATGCCTTCAATCTCATGAAGGCTGGCAAGCAAGCTGGATGGGATCGGGTCATCAATGCTCAACACCATCACGGCATCACCGCGAACGATGCGTCGCCCAACTTGCATCGAGGCAATGTTGACGTTGTGCTCCCCAAGCAATGAGCCGAGATGGCCAATGATTCCTGGCATGTCCCGGTGTCGGGTGAACAGCATGTGCTTGCTGGGTGAAACGTTGACCGGGAATTCATCAATACTGGTAATGCGCAGATCGCTATCGGCAAACACTGCGCCTGTGACGCTATGGCCACCTTGATCACCACGAATGGTGAGTTGCAGTGAACCTGCCGCGAAATCCTGACTGGCCTCATCTTTAACCTCGAGCACATGAATGCCGCGTCCTTTCGCTTCAAGGGCTGCGTTCACATAATTGATCCGATCCCCCAGGGCGTGGCTTAACAAGCCCTTTAAGGCCGCAACAACCAAAGGCTGAGATGGATGCTCGGCGAACTCTCCCTGCAAGCGAACCTCAAGCTCCTGAACCTGTCCTCCAGAAAGCTGGCTCACCAGCAGCCCGAGAGTCTCGGCCAACTGCAAATGGGGCTTGAGCCGCTCCATGATTTCGGCACTCAGGCCAGGAATGTTCACAGCACTACGCGCCGGCAAGCCGAGCAGCACATCACGAATCTGCTCCGCAACATCAGTGGCCACATTTTCCTGAGCCTCCTCCGTAGAAGCACCAAGATGGGGCGTGAGAATCAAACGTTCCTGAACAGATCGCAACGGTGAATCAGCGGCCAATGGCTCCTTGGCATAGACATCCAGTGCGGCCCCACCAATCACCCCCGATTTCAAGGCTTCTGCCAGGGCAGGCTCATCAACAATTCCACCACGCGCACAATTCACAATCCTTGCGGTGGGTTTCATCGTTGCCAATAACTCCGCATTCACCAGATTTTCTGTATCAGGCGTGCGAGGCAAGTGCAGGGTGATGTAATCAGCCTGCTCAAAGAGCCCTTCAAGCGTGGACAATCGCACCTGCATCTGCTGGGCACGATCAGCGGAAATGAACGGGTCATAGGCCATCACATCCATCCCCATGGCCTTGGCGACCTTTGCCACATGGGAGCCGATCTTGCCAAGACCAACAACACCGAGAACCTTCTTATAAAGCTCATTGCCCACATATTTCTTGCGGTCCCATCCCCCTGCCATGGTGCTGGCATGGGCCTGAGGCACATGCCGCGATAGCGAAAGCAAAAGTGTCAACGCATGCTCAGCTGCTGCGATGGTGTTCCCCTCCGGAGAATTCACCACCAGCACTCCCCGCTGCGTGGCCATCGGCACATCAACGTTGTCGACGCCTACGCCAGCCCGACCAATAATGCGCAGGCGCTCAGCCGCCTCAATCAGATCCGCCGTCACCTGGGTGCCGGAACGAATCATCAAGGCGTCATAGTCGCCGATGATGCTTTTGAGCTCCTCAGGGGAGAGCCCAGTCCGTTGATCCACCTGAGCCACTTGGCTAAGGATGTCGATCCCCGCCTGATCAATGGGATCTGAAACTAGAACTTTCGTCATCACCAGGCGTAAGACTGCCGCACGGCACTGTATAGAGCTACATGTTCCTTGCCATCAAGATCAGGGAACACGGTTCAGAATTCACGTGATTGAGGAGTTGCCGCATGTCCATTTGCGTTGTTGTGCTGAATGAGCGAACTGCTGCAGATCAACTCAATGCGCAGCTGCGCGAAGCCGGCACGCCTCTGGTTTCATCTCAACTGGTCAGGCCTGCCACGAACAAAACGGAAAACACGGAACCCAGCACAAAAGAAGCTGACAAAAAATCAACGGCAACCAGCATCGATCTCCAGCCTGTTGAAATCAATACGGTTGAAATTCTGACCCCCAAGCTGGCCCGTCAGAAACACCAGCGCATCATGGCGTTCTGGCTGCTGCCCTTTGGTTTGGTTGGCGGTGTACTCACCACCAAAATCACTGGGCTGGATACCTTCGCTCGCTTCGGGACCGTGGGCGAACCGCTCGTTGGTGGACTGGTCGGCTTGATCTCCGGCTGGATTGGCAGCTATGCATCTGCCGCCAGTGTTAACCCCGAGAATGCTGAGGACGTCCGCCTCATGCGTAAACGCAATCAAGAGGGTCGCTGGCTATTGGTTCTGGAGACACCCATGGGTATTGATCTGAACTGGAAAGTCGTTCAGCAGTTCAAACCCATTGCTGTTACAAGGCTCAGTGATCTGTGATTTTGCCGCGGCAGCAGCTGCTCAAGGGCTGCAAAGAACCAGAAACGATGGAACAGCTTCTGGTTCAAGCCGACACCGTGCTGCGCTCCTGGCAACCTCTCTGGAGCCCTTTCCTTTCCGCTCCCGCCCGTGAGGATGCTCTCGATCGCCTTGCGGCTCTAACTGATCTGCATTGGCAAGCCGACGGTGGCCATCCAGGCGCCGAACGTCAGCGACTGCGCTGCTGCCGCAGCGAGGACCAAGCCCCCTCAACCATGGAGCCCTCCCCTATCGCTGGCTTGCTAGTGGAAGGCAATTTTCTGTTTGACCCCATCAAACCATCAGACATCTGCATGGCCCTCGAGGCCATGGGGGCTCAACAGGAAGACTTAGGCGACATCTGGATACGAGGCGACAGGGGAGCGCAAGCTCTATGCACACCTGAATTAGCCCAAAAGCTCAACGGCCTAAAGGGCAGGGTTAGAGATGTAGAAATCCACTGCGAAGCCGTCAGCATTGCGCAACTGCAGCTGCCCGCTGCACGCCTGGAACGACATTTGAATAGCGTCGAAGCGTCTTGCCGTTTGGATGCCATCGCCTCGGCTGGCTTCGGGCTATCGAGAGCCAAGGTTGTGAGTCAAATCAAGGAAGGTCGTCTTCGCCTCAATTGGGAACCGATCCGCCAAGCAAGCCGTGAGTTGGTGGTCGGTGATCGCCTACAACTTCAGGATCGCGGCACTGTCGAGGTGCTGGCCATGAACCTCACCAAACGCCAACGCTGGCGAGTTGAAATGCTGCGGCGATGAGGTGGCAGTGCCCCAAGCTGCTAGCTTCCCTTGAGACCTTCCTCTGGTCACAGCACATCTGCTCGATGTGTCTGGCGGGCGATTAGCTCAGAGGTAGAGCACTACCTTGACACGGTAGGAGTCACTGGTTCGATTCCAGTATCGCCCACTTCTCAAGCTAGGACAGGAATCTTTCATGCCATGCACCGTGGTCGTGGGGATTGGACGCTCCGGCAGCGGCGCAGCCAAGCTGCTGCATGCTGAAGGCCATCACGTCACCCTGCTGGAACAAAAAGACGGTGCCAAGCAGCAAGAATTAGCGGCTGACCTACGCCAACAGGGCATCGATGTAGAGCTTGGCAAGCCGCTGGAACTTGCAAGCTTCACCCCCTTCCTCGACCAACTTGACAACGTGGTGATTAGCCCTGGCATTGCCTGGGACCACCCCACACTGATTGCCTTGCGGCAGCGAGGGATTGCGACAGAGGGAGAGATCGCCGTGGCCTGGCGCAGCCTCAGCCATCTTCCCTGGATTGGCATCACAGGCACGAATGGCAAAACCACTGTGACGCACCTGATCAACCATGTACTTGAGACCAATGGCCTTAAAGCGCCCATGGCGGGGAATGTGGGCCATTCAGCTACTGAACTCGCCCTTCGCCTGAAACAGCCTCAACAGCAGCCCAACTGGCTGGTGATGGAACTGAGCAGTTATCAAATTGAAGCGGCTCCTGAGATTGCTCCGCGCATCGGCATCTGGACCAACCTCACACCTGATCACCTCGAACGGCATGGCACCCTGACGGCTTACCGCAAGATCAAACGGGGACTGCTGGAGCGATCCACAACCCGGATCTTCAATGCTGATGATCCAGATCTACGCCACCAGCGTTCAAGCTGGGAGGGAGGCATTTGGGTGAGCAGCGAAGGGCCTGGCTCCTCAGAGCAGGCCAACGATCTTTGGATTGATGCCCAAGGAGTCATTCAATCTCAATCCGGCAGGCTTTTTGACTCCTCAGTCCTGGCCATGCCTGGCCAGCACAACCTCCAAAATCTGCTCTTGGTTACCGCAACAGCCCTACAAACAGGCCTAAGTGCAAAAGCGATAGAGAACAGCCTGCGTTCCTTCCCAGGCGTCCCCCATCGTCTTGAGCGACTTGGCAAGGTGCATGGAATGAGCGTGTTCAACGACAGCAAAGCCACCAACTACGACGCTGCCTGCGTTGGCCTTAAAGCCGTACCAGCCAGTGCCGTAGTAATCGCCGGAGGCCAAACCAAAAACGGCGATCCCTCCAGCTGGCTCAAGCAACTGCAACAGAGCGCAGCCAGCGTGGTTCTATTTGGCAGCGGCGCCAGTGAACTACAAGGATTGATCGAAGCTTGTGGCTTCAATGGAGACCTGATCTGCTGCGATGACCTCAATCAAGCCGTGAACCTGGCGATTCCTCTTGGCATCAAGCAAAAAGCGGCCAGCTTGCTGCTCTCTCCAGCCTGTGCAAGCTTTGATCAATATCCAGATTTCGAGGCCCGTGGTGAACATTTTCGCAGCCTTATCAATCCAATGCTTACAGATTCAAACGCAAACAATCCAGCGATTCACACGGAGGGATAGAGAAAAACGCCAAGCCAAATAAGCAGATTTAAATTCACTCTAAAAACAATACAAATGCGGATACGATCAGAAGGGACAGCAAAACAAATCTCCGCTCAACACAAGCACAATCGAATCGCCAGATCAATTCTTGTTGACTTAATTGCTAAGAGCAAAGATGGCCCCAACTCTCTCAACCATTCATGCCTAGCCAAGGCAATTCTCTAGCGGTCTGTCTTATTATTTAAGCCTAGCCTGGTTTCAACAAGGCTGGACTAAATTGCCTCGCATGACAACGCCCAACTACTGGTTAATGAAGAGCGAGCCCGACGCCTACGGG
>CATBLW010000224.1 GCA_949486985.1 Prochlorococcus marinus str. MIT 9215 | reverse complement strand
GGCCAACAAAGTACACACCAGAAATCCCCGCAAGCAAACAAAATGCCGCAACAATAATGGCATCAAAGTGAGGATGGCCCTTCTTTCGTTGCTGCTGTTTAGGCTCAATAGTTTTTGAGCTTGATTCAATCAAACCAACTTCCCCATGCTTTGCAGCTCCAGCTTGCACGCGACGAACATGGGCACGATCAGCATCGATTTCTTTCTGGAGTCGCTGAATCTCCTTATTGGTGTTGTTCATCCCATTGTTGATGACAATCACATTCTGACCTCTTCAAGCGGTTTGAGCTGAACGCCATTGAAGAGGCCAAGCCTGATCCGTTGAGGGCAACACTGCCTGCTCCTCGTCTTCAACTCGTTTTGGCGAACCATTCAACATCTCCGCTATCTCTCCAGAACGCCACCACCACTGATCTTTTTGAAATCATCGCAGGATGGCACGCACATGGCCCCTGCACAACAGGCTATTTACGGCACCATTTCAGCAGTCGTTCAACAAGGCTGGCTTGACCCAATCGATTCTCGAGGTTGACCTTCTGGCCTTTGAGCACGGCACGAAGCACCAACAAGCCGCAGTTGTTGATGGGCTGATCCGTAGCCTGGGGACAGGCTTTGTTGTCACAACAAGCGATCTCCCTAGCGACCTTTTAGACGAAGCCTATGGGCTGCTTGAGCGGTTCTTTGCTCTGGAGCCTGCCTGCAAACAACAGTTTCATCGACCCGAGGCTCATGGTCAGACTGGCTATACCGGCAGGCTCGTCGAAACAGCCGCTGGCGAAAGCCTGGCCGACTGGAAAGAGATGCTCAACTGGGCAGAACCGCTCCCAGAGGCTCACCCCCTACGCCTCCGCTTCCCGCTGCAATACCCCAATCAGCTACTTCCGGAGATTGTTGTTCCTGGAATCACAACCGTGCTGGAGACATTTCATCGCGCCATCGCTGATCTACAACGACGTGTCTTAAGGGTTATCGCTACTGGGCTTGGAGCCCATGCAGATTTTTTCGATGATGTCGTCAAAGATGCCCCGACACTGACCAGAGCCATCCACTACCCCCCCATGAGCCAAGCCCCTGCAGGTGGGCACGTTTGGGCTGCCGCCCATGGCGACATCAACTTGATCACCGCTTTGCCAAGGGCTACGGCACCAGGCCTGCAAGTGGCCATCGAAGGGCAATGGGTGGATGCCATCGCCCCAGAGGGCCAGGTGTTGCTCAACAGTGGGCTGATGCTGGAGCGCATCAGCAATGGACGTATCCCCACGGGTTGGCACCGGGTTGTGGCTGCTGATAGCTGGAGCGATGCACGCCTCAGCGTTGTGCAGTTCTGCCACCCCAAACCTTCCACCATCCTGACGCCACTAGCCAGTTGCATGGATGCCCAGCATCCGCAACGTTTCGCCGGCGTCATGGCCGCCGATGCCCTGGAAGAGGTTCTCTATCAGATCAATCTGATGGCTTAATGATTGCTTGGTAGACAACTCAACTGGATATCAACGTTGCTCCCGATGCATCCAGCTGATCCAATCCGCGGAGATTTGTTTCGGACAAACGGCCTCACAATTCAAATGGCTGCTGCAACTACCAAATCCCTCTTCGCTCATTTGCGCTTGTAATGCCCTTGCGCGTTGCTGACGTTCTGGCTGCCCCTGCGGCAACTGAGCCAAATGGGCCAACTTGGTCGCGACAAACAAACTGGCGGAAGCATTGCGGCAACTGGCCACACAAGCACCACAACCAATGCAGGTCGCCGTCTGAAAAGCAGAGGCAGCCTGCTCGGGTGG
>CATBLW010000223.1 GCA_949486985.1 Prochlorococcus marinus str. MIT 9215 | reverse complement strand
GCAGTATGATGAGAGAGGTCAGTGGAGCAGCCATGTACGAGGGGGTGCTCCTTTTCCTTCATGTATTTGATTGACCTGAAATTTTCCAGAAAAAGCAAACTCAGTTCCAACAAATATCAAGAGCCAAAGCCAATACAATTAGCAGCAAACTCAGTTCTACCTATTAAATAGAGCAAACAAATAAAGGCCGAATGACAAGGCAAGCAAAGAAAAGCTTCCCATGATTTAAAATCGCCTGAGAGGCAATGAAGTTATGGATAAATCATTGTCAAATCAATCTCAAAATTTCTGGCCTCTCAGTCGTGCATTGCTGAATGAAATTCTCAATGATCGGATCAGTGATCGCTTCGTAGCAGAGAGAGTTTGGGAAAGACTCGGCTATCAACCGATGGATCAAAACTCTACGCTTTGGTGTGCAGGAGCAAGAACCCCAACCGAGTGGAGGCAGGCATTCCCTAAAGCCCCTGAAGTTATTGCCCAGCGACCGGCATCCGTACAACTCACACGGTCCATTGAGAAGGTCTACAAGCAGCTTCTAAAAAGCCAACTTAGCTTTGCGGGATATCGCATATCTGAGCTTTATCCTCGCAGAACTCGTCGAGCCACTGCCATCAATTGGCTACTGGCATGGCAAGCAAAGACTGAAGCATCTTTACCAGAAGAAGGGCCTTTACCTACTCTTTTAGAGCCCCCCACTGATCCAGTGCATGGTCATCCTGGCGATCTAGCTATTGAGTAATGGAGTCAACCAGATCCAATTCAATCACCAGCCTAATCTTGTTAACCAGGAAATTGATAATCAATTCAATCCTTCCAACTCTTTGTGCATTCAACAAGAATCGATCTGGAAAGCTCAACAGTCGATTCTTGCTGTTGGAGTTAGCCTTAAAGGGATTTTCTTGGCCGCACAGTTGTCTTGAAAGTTAAGCACTAGTTTCGATCATGGAAGCTCACGTATCACCCAAAAAAGGCTGGTTTGAAAGCGTCTCTGAGGCTTACTCAAAACATCGCCCCCACTACCCGAAGGCCATTTTTGATTGGATCAGTAACAACGCGCCCTGCCACAAGCGTTGTTGGGATGTGGCCTGTGGCAATGGTCAAGCATCTCTTGGACTTGCCAAACACTTTGATCGCGTCGATGCAACTGATCTAAGCCCAAGCCAAATTTCCTCCGCATCACCTCACCCGCGCATTCATTACCGCGTCGGGGCAGCTGAATCATCCGATCTCCCTGAAGCCAGCATCGATGTCATCGTTGTTGCCGCCGCTATTCATTGGTTCGATGTTCCTCGATTCAATGCTGAAGTTTTGCGAGTGATCAAGCCAGGCGGATTGATGGTTTGGCTTGGCTACGACCCATTGAGAAGCAACTACCCCTTACTACAAACATGGCTTGATCAGCTTTACGGAGAACGGTTAAGAAGCTTGTGGCCGCCCGAACGAAAGCATGTTGATCGTCACTATGGCGATCTGCCATTTCCAGGTCCTAGTGATGCACTGCCAAAAGGACTTTCCATCCAACTTGAATGGAGCCTTGAAGATCTACTTGGCTTCGTGGGGACTTGGTCACCACTCAGGAAGGCAGGCCATGAGCGAGAGGCCCTACTGCAAGAGATCAGCATGGAGTTGCGGGGAATCTGGCCAAAAGAACAAACAACAATCGCTCTATCGCTGCCATTGATGGGCCGCTGGGGCCATCCGAGCCCATGACTCGATGCCAAAGCAAAGCAGAAAGCCGACAACATTTCAGAGCTTTGCGTGCTCAACAACTACCCATCGTTGAGGCGGCGGTCGTTCAAGAAGTGATCAGGAACGTTCACCAGTTGACGAGTAGCAGCAGCCCTAAAGGCCAGGGCCAAGGTCACTTAGGCATTTACTGGCCTTTAGCAGGAGAGGTTGACCTGAGATCTCTTAAGCAGAAGCTGAAACAGCCAATTGCACTTCCAGCGAGCGGAACTGACGGCAGCCTCACTTACCACCCATGGAGCCTTGCACCACTTCAACTCGATGCCTGCAACATCCTTGCTCCACTGAGAGAACCAGCTCTAGAACCCAGCGGTTTGAATCTATTGCTCATTCCAGCTTTAGCCATTGATCAGCACGGCATTCGACTTGGATATGGCGGCGGTTTCTACGACCGCCTAAGAAGTCAACCAAAATGGCGAGCCGTTACAACCCTCGCGGTTCTGCCACAAGCCTGTATCACGCATGAGCCATTACCTCGAGATCCATGGGATATACCCGTGGATGGCTGGATCACTGAAACAGGCTTGGCCAATTCGAATCACTTAACCAAGTCGAATGAAGCAACCCAGTCGAATGACGTAATCAAGTCGAATGACATAACCAAGCCGAATTAAAAGCTGCTGCAATTTGACTGGTCAAGCCAACGCACATCTCGCACAATGAGTCCTCTAAATAAGGGCGATGCCGATGCTGTTTTGGAAAGGATCCCTGCTCCTGTTGCTCACTAGCGGAGCTCTTTCATTGATCCAGAGCCAACCAGCAAAAGCCCATGCCATTGAGAGCACACTCAACTACCTAAACGGCAAACTGGAACTCCGCAGCCAGTTCTCCACTGGACAACCTGTCGACGGAGCCGTCGTGCGTCTAATGGGAGCCGATGGAATGCCTGGTGAAGAGCTCGGCCGGATGGACCAGCAGGGAAAACTGAACTTGAGCCTGCCTGAAATCAGCGAGGGGAATCTGGATGTTCAAATTGATGGAGGTCCAGGACACCGCGACTACCTACTGCTCCCAGTCCGTTCAGGCAAAGTGCAGCTTGAGGAGGTCGTGATCAAACCACTGCCAGCAAAATCGATTTGGAGCGTTGCCTGGGCAGGTTCGCCTTTCCTTCTTGGGCTCGGAGGTCTCCTCGTTAGCGTGAATCGACAACGCCTCAAGTACTGAGTCCTTCCCGATGGCTGAATCCTCCAGTTATGGCAGTGAAGCGCTGGACACAATGGTCGGCAGACTCAAAAACTCCCCAGATCCACGACGACGCTATGAATACGTCCTTTGGCTAGCGAAAAAGCTGCCAACCCTCGACGAGAGTCTGCAAACAAACGACATCAAAGTGAAGGGATGCGTATCGCAGGTCTATGTGCGCGGTGAACTCCAGGAAGGACGGCTTCAGTGGCAAGGCGATTCCGATGCACTGATTACGAAAGGCTTGCTTGCCATGCTGATTCAAGGCCTCAACAATCTCACGCCAGAAGAAGTGATGGCCGTTGATCCAAGCTTCATTGAAGCCACTGGTCTCAATGCCAGCCTCACACCCTCACGAGCCAACGGCTTCCTCAACATTCTTTTGGCGATGAAGTCCCAGGCCCAACAATTGGCCACTGGTTAGGGACCTCCAAGTTCATAGAGTCAGGGCTTCAAGTAAGCGAACTCGGGACGAGCGGTCATGGGCACAAGAATTGGCTTGGGACTGCTGGGCCTCGGGACTGTCGGCGCAGGGGTGGCAGAGATTCTGCAAAACCCAGAAGGGCGACATCCACTAATCGGCGAACTTGAACTGGTTCGCGTGGCCGTCAGAGATCTGCAACGTTCCCGCCCGGTTGAACTGCCTGCAGCTGTGCTCACCACAGATCCGGAAACAGTTGTCGACGACCCCGCTGTGCAGGTGGTGGTGGAAGTCATGGGAGGGATCGAACCAGCCCGAACCCTGATCATGCGAGCCATTGCGGCAGGCAAATCTGTTGTTACAGCCAACAAGGCCGTAATCGCTCATCACGGCGAAGAAATCGCCTCAGCCGCTGCCGCTGCAGGGGTTTATGTGCTGATTGAAGCCGCTGTAGGAGGCGGTATTCCGATCATCGAACCGCTTAAACAATCTCTTGGTGGCAACCGAATCGAACGCGTCAGCGGGATCATCAACGGCACCACCAACTACATCCTCACGCGGATGGCACAAGAAGGCGCTGCCTATCAAGCAGTGCTAAAGGATGCCCAAGATCTTGGTTATGCAGAAGCTGACCCAGCCGCTGATGTGGAAGGTCTTGATGCAGCAGACAAAATCGCCATCCTGAGCGGACTGGCCTTTGGTGGGCCAATTGAACGTGCTGCCATTCCCACCCAAGGCATCAGTACGTTGCAAAGCCGGGACGTGGATTACGCCAAACAACTTGGCTATGTCGTCAAGCTGCTGGCCGTGGCCGAACGGTTGCAAACAACAACTCAAGACCAAACCTCTCTGCCACTGGCCTTAAGGGTTCAACCAACACTGATCCCCAACGAGCACCCTTTAGCGGGGGTGAATGGTGTCAACAATGCAATTCTTGTTGAAGGAGATCCCATTGGCCGTGTGATGTTCTATGGCCCAGGCGCTGGCGCTGGGCCTACGGCCTCTGCTGTTGTTGCCGACATCCTCAACATTGCAGGTATCCGTCAACTTGAAAACGCCAATGGCTGCCTCGACCCCCTACTTGCTGCCAACAGTTGGCGCGCCTGTCATCTTGTTCATCCAAACGCCATCCAACAACGAAATTACGTACGTTTCAAAGCTAAAAATGCCCCAGGAGTGATTGGCCAGATCGGCAACTGCTTCGGAGCTTGTGATATTTCCATTCAATCGATCGTGCAGTTCGACGCCTCTGAAGCCGACGCTGAAATCGTTGTGATCACTCATGAAGTCAGCCAAGGGCAAATGCATGATGCCCTCAAGGCGATCACCAACCTTCCGGAGATCAAAGGACTGATTGCTCATCTTGGGTGCCTCTAAGCACACACCCCTGGCAAATAGGGCCCTTGATGAGCCACAGTTATGAAGGGTTTCAGTAAATCAGTCTTCAGAAGCTGACCTGTTCTCCCAATCGTTCATTCCGAACGCTTCGATGTCTTCAAACATCCAACTCTGCTCCAAGCAGAAACCCCACCCGCTCATGGACCTCCATCAGGGCGATTGCATTCAGCTCAACATCGATGCCGGCCTTTTTCAGGTCATCGGCATTGATGATGATCACAACCGCTGCTGGGTGCGTCGCTGGCCTCTGATGACCAATGGATCGCCAGTGTTTGAGATTTCGATGCAACAAATCTCTCTGGCTCCAACTCCAATGCAGCAAGAGTCGGTTCCAATTTCTTGAATGGCGTCCAAGTAATTCTTCTCAACCTGCCTTGTGAGATTCCTTGGCCGTTGTCATTCCATGCGCTGGGCAGCAATATTCAGCGGCCTATTGCTGACACTGAGTCAATCGTCCTGTCAGCATCCACGCCAAAGTAATCATCTAACTGTTGCCTCTGCAGGCAAGATCACCTCTCTCGATCCCGCTCAGGCCAGCACCTTTGATGTCCTGCAACTGCTGAGTGCTCTAGGGGATACGCTCTACCGCCTCAATGCCAAGGGTCAACTTGAACCCCGATTAGCCGCTGCCCATCCAACAATCAGCGATGGTGGGCTGACTATCTCAATTCCACTACGAAACGATGTCTTGTTTCATGACGGCACGCGTTTCGATGCTGCAGCCATGGCCTTTAGCCTGCAGCGCTTTCTACGAATCGGCACGCTCAATTATGTGGTCGGTGGACGCATTGCAGCGATCGAAACACCAGCTCCTTACGTATTGAGACTGCGGCTAACCCGTCCCTCCAGCTCATTGGATGGACTCCTGACCTCAATCAACCTGACACCGATATCGCCAACGGCCTATTCAGAAAACAAAGATACGTTCCTGAACAAAAAGTTCGTTGGGACAGGCCCTTACCGGTTGACCAGCTTTCAAAGCCAACAACAACGCCTTGAACCTTTTGCTGACTACTGGAGCACCCCAAGCAGCAACTCCGGGATCGATTTCATCAATCTGAGCAACTCAACCGCTTTGTTCGGTGCTCTACGTAGTGGAGAAGTTGATGTACTGCTTTCCAATTCCCTCGATGAAGACCAACGGCGACTCCTTCATCAGCTAGCCAGCCAAGGCAAGCTTCGAGAAGGAGAAGGAGCTCCTCTTGAAATCGGTTACATCACGCTGCTCAGCAATGCGCCGCCGCTTAACAAGGCCATCCTGCGCAAGGCCCTTGCTTACAGCCTTAATCGAAAATTAATCAGCGAACGGGTGAGTTATGGGATGCGAAAGCCTCTCAGATCGCTCATCCCGCCAAGCTTGCCGGGTGGCGAACAAGAGTTTTGGCCCTCCTATGCGCCCGAGAAAGCACGCGAACTCCTCAAGGAAGCTGGCTATTGCAAAAACAAACAGCTCATCCTGCCGCTGACGTTTCGTTCCAATGTTCCTGCAGACAAACTTCTTGCCCTCACCTGGCAAGCTCAGGTCGCCCAAGATCTCGCCGATTGCCTGCGCATCAACATTGATGGAGTCGAATCAACAACGGTCTATCGACAACTTGGGGAGGGAGCCTTCCAAGCCGTAATGCTCGACTGGCGGGGAGCCTATCCCGATCCAGAGGCCTACCTCGTGCCATTACTAAGCTGCGAAAAGGCCAAAGGATTGATCTGCGAAGCAGGCGAAGCCGCAATCAGTGGCAGCTTCTGGACCAAGCCAGGTCTTGAGAACGCCCTACGACGAAGTGATCAACTCCGCGGGCACAAACGGCTCCAACAAATACGAGCAGTGGAGAGACAAGCTGCTGATGGCGCGGCGTATCTACCCCTATGGCTCGTCACACCACGTGCCTGGGCCCAACTTCGCCTTGCTAAACCCGAATTCGACGGCAGTGGTCAACTACTGCTTGCCAGGCTGCGATTACTGAACTGATGGGAAGAGGACGAGAGCTACTTCGATATAGCGCCATCCGCTTGGCCTTGGCGCCGTTGATGCTCTGGCTGATTGCCAGCCTTGTTTTCCTTCTATTAAGGGTTGCCCCGGGAGATCCCGTTGATGCCGTTCTAGGCAGCCGTGCACCTGCCGCCGCTCGCGCGGCCCTGCGCAGCAAACTGGGACTGGATCAACCGTTATGGCATCAATACCTGGACTTCATCAGGGGTCTTGGCCATGGAGATCTGGGGGAGGCTCTGATCAACCAGGAGCCAGTGAGCTCAATTATTGCCAGAGATCTTCCGGCAAGCCTTGAACTGGGATTAACGGCCCTGCTATTGGCAGCAGTGGTTGGACTTGCTGTGGGCTTCAGCGGTATCGCCCGCCCCGAAGGCAAACTCGATTTTGCTGGACGCCTTTATGGGATTGGTACCTATGCCCTGCCTCCCTTCTGGGTGGCGATGCTGGTGCAACTGTTGTTTGCAGTGATGCTTGGCTGGCTTCCGGTTGGAGGGCGCTTCCCGCCAAGCCTCTTGCCGCCGCAAGGAAGCGGCTTCCTAATCGCAGACAGCCTATTCAGCGGCAACTGGGCCTCTCTTCAAGGTGCCATCAGACATTTGGTGCTGCCCGCAAGCACTCTTGGCCTGTTGCTAAGTGGCATTTTTACCAACGCCCTACGGCTGAACCTGCAACGCACCCTGCGATCGGATTACGTGGAAGCAGCGCGCAGCAGAGGCCTTAGCGAGACGCAAGTCAT
Source organism: Prochlorococcus marinus str. MIT 9215 (assembly GCA_949486985.1). Classification (GTDB taxonomy): domain Bacteria; phylum Cyanobacteriota; class Cyanobacteriia; order PCC-6307; family Cyanobiaceae; genus MIT-9215. Next base: position 422 of record CATBLW010000223.1, on the reverse strand, counting down.
TGTCCGCCATGCTCTACCCAATGCCCTGCTACCTGTTCTGACCATTGCAGGCATCACCGTGGCCTCGCTAATAGGCGGAGCCTTGCTGATTGAAGTCACCTTTTCATGGCCTGGCATCGCTTTACGCTTACAAGAGGCGATCAGCCAGCGCGACTATCCAGTTGTGCAAGGGATTGTTGTTGTTATTGCCGCCTTAGTGGTTCTAGTCAGCGTGGCGGTAGATCTTCTTGTTGCTGCACTTGATCCTCGCATTCGCTATTAACCGAAGGCAATATCTAACTATCAAAATCATCAAAGAGTCGGAATCCTCTATTCTTTATCTCAACAAGTTCAAGCAATCGCCACAGAGACAACAAGCAGACAATTAATTACCAGAGGTCTCGTCAATGCAGCCCATAAGAAACCTGCAAGAGAATCCCTTT
>CATBLW010000222.1 GCA_949486985.1 Prochlorococcus marinus str. MIT 9215 | reverse complement strand
GCTCTTGATGTGAGTTCTTTTAAACTATTTTCCTCTGCTATCCATTCTTTACCTGCACCCATGGCTTTTAGAATATTATTCTCAACTTGGATGAACTGTGAAATGACACTTGCCTGTTCTTTTGATAGCTTGATTTGAGACAAGTATTTTTTAGCCGCAGTAGTTGTTGATTTTTCTAGGGCCTTTTCCTCTATTGTCATAATATCTTTTGCTAGTAGGAATTTAACTGTTTCATTGGCCTGAAGGCTTTGTGGAATATTGTTAGTGGAGTGTTTTCTTCCTGTTTTTATGTAGTCATTCAGGAGTTTTTGTCTTGTTGCTTTGCTGATTTTGAAGATGGAAAAAATCATGTATATCTTTTGGATTTCTTCGGCATCGAATTTTTCATCTGCTGAAATAATATTCAGCACAATCCGCGCGTACTCCATCTTCTCGTCTTGTTCTAGTTTTTGGGTTTGTTCGAGATCGATCATTTGAAGTATTTTTTTGAATGTTATTCAGTCGCTTGGGATGTGTTATCCCTCTTTCGGGGGATCTTTGATTGAGTTTCTTGCCCAATAAGGGGATGCTAGTACCCTAGCGCATCGGGTTTCATGTATCTAATATTCAATAAAATCTCAGACATATGAATTATTGATATTTGGTCAACGTGCACGCTTCGTTCCAGATATTCAGGTTGTCGACTGCGCTTGGGCGAGGTAGCAGTAATGGCGTGCACTGAGATCAAAAAAGTAAGTACTTGGTGGAGCTTTTTGCCCTTATAAATACTCAAAAAACTTGATAATTTATGGAGTATGTTTGTTTTGGCTAATAAATATTTATAAATAGTCGACTTTAATCGGCTCCATTAAAAAAATCTGGATCGATTTTAGGGATCTTTATTTCTTTATTCTTTATTCCAACGCCATGCTGGATCATTAAGTTGGCGAGCTTGTTTCCATCGATTAGCACAAGGCGAGGATCGCGAATGCTTTTGGCGAAACGGATAGCATCGGCAGTGAATTTGCTTGTTGTTACGAAAACTCCCTTGCGACAACCGCCCGATGTCATTGCACCAACGAAGGATTGAACCTTCTCGCTGGAGACGGAGTTCTCTGAATAGCGCTTGGCCTGCATGTAAATCTGATCAAGTCCAAGTTTGTCTTCGTTGATCTTGCCATCGATGCCTCCATCAGGTCCGCGAGGTACTCCTTGCATTGCTTGCCTGGAACCACCGCCGTAGCCCATCGCAGCGAGTACATCTAAAACCAAGCCTTCAAAATCATGAGGATCCATCTCTTTCATCTGATCAAGCAGATCTGAAACCAACTGCTCTTTTATCTGCTTCACACCGGCTTCGATTAGATCTTCTGGTGTGCTGTCTTCGGTGTTGATGTCATTCGTCGTATCTGGTGCCGATTGTCCCTTGGCTTGCTTAGCAGCTTGATGCTCTTGCCATTGCCTAAACCCAGTGAGGTCGCCTCGTTCAATTGGGCGCCCAAGCTTCAGTAATTCATAGGCATTCGGACCAAGTGCAAAATATCCTCTTTTCGGCCCAATCAGTGCCCCAGCTGTTCGTAGGTAAGAGGATGCCCAGCCGATTCGACCACGTGCTGTGCTTTTGCCATTGCTCTCTTGGATTATGGCTAGCTGTTCATCTGTTAGACCAACTTTTTGTACGACAGCATCAATAGCTTGTCTTCTTGGTAGTTCGCCACGGTCTTCAAGTACCTCTAAGAGAGGAAGCATGAATTGATGCCACTTTGGAAGTTCCGTCAATTATTTAACCTCCTCAGTCTTAATGAAACTGACATCACACCCTTTTGTCAGTCTTGCCTCTTGCAAGTTGGTGGCGGCATTGAAGACAGAACTCTCAAACCACTGGAAGATGTCGAGGCCACGGTCGAGGCTGATCTTCCAGCCATGGTTGGTAGTGATACTGCGAGCATGGAAGTTAGGGCTGGCATCGAACTCGAAGCTGAACGGTGTTGCCGTTTCGGCGAAGGAGTCTTTGACCTGGTTGAGGTTCTCCATCTGCTTCTCAAACTTCTCGGGGGCATCACTGTCTGCCCCGGTCACCAAATGCACAGTGACTTCATCGCCCTGGGGCGTTAGTTCATTCACCATCCGCAGGAACTCCACCAGGTTGCGGATTTGATGGAAGGTACGGATGTAGGGGTCTTTGATGATGATGCCGCTGCAACCCCGCACGTAGTCGCCAAAGATGCGGCGATAACTCCAGCCCTTGCTGTTTTCGGGTACCACCAAGTGATGTTCTTTTAAAGCTATTGCAACTAAAGGCTCTACGGCTATGGCATCCGAAGCTTTCTGTGAAGAGACATTGGCCTTTGCAACGCGCTTCGCTTGAGATTTGCTCATGTTATCCGTACCGTCATCAGCTGTTTCCAAAAAGCCCGGGCGGAGATTTGCGAATTGTGGATACTGCTTTTCTTCTGGGGTTTCCACGCGAATCGCTGAACCACTAATCAGGGGCTTGTAGTCGAAATCGTTGGGCTTGAAGGTGTCGTCGATTCGTAGTATCTGTTCGCGTACACGACGTCGACATTCCATAGCGAACTCCAGTAGTTCTGCTATCTCTTCCGGTGTGGCTTTGCCATCGGGGTGAATGATCTTCATAAGGCCCGAGAAAGTTTTCTCAAAGCCGGTTTGATCGCGAGTCGAAACTTCAGAGCTGATTTCGAAGTGCTGCTTGTAAAGGCCCGTAAAGTCTTCGGTGCGGAGGTGCTTCAGAACTTCAGCGATGTAATCCACCACAAAGCCATAGCCCGTGCAGAACAGTTCATGGCGCACCGGCTGTACCTCCCAGCCGGGATTGAAGGCGTGAATGCGATCAAGGAATGCCGAATCGATGTACTTGTCAGGTAGCGCTTCGTAGAAGTGCGAGTTCTTAAGCATGTAAGCCACCGACTTCTGGGTGTTGCCCATGAACACCATCGAGGCCTCGGCTGAGAGCTGCTCAATACCGCGCGAGAAGTTGCGATTGGCCATGTAGTTCTTCATAATGTCGACCAATGTCTTGTCGACCTTTTTATCTTTGCCGGCGAACTCGTCGAAGCAAATGCAGTCCCAGTAGCCCACTAACCCGACCTTGCCGTTGGCGTTGCTGACAAACAACTTCGGGGCAGTGACTTCCGAGCCTGAGATCAACATCCCGTGGGGTGAAAACTCCGCGTATACGTGCGACTTACCTGTTCCTTTAGGGCCAAGCTCCAGCAAGTTGTAATTGCGCTCGCAGAAGGGGATTAATCGGATCAAAGTGAGCAGTTTTCCGCGTTTTGTAAACGGCTCAGGGTTGAAGCCGACGCTCTGCATCAGCACATCCATCCACTCATCGGTGGTGAATTGCGCCCTCGCTTTGAGGAAGTCGTCGTAGTCAACGCCAGCCACCTGAATTGGCTTGAGGTGTGGGATTAGCCATGGGCTGGCTTTGGGATCTACGGGTAGCTCGTACTCCACATCTGTGATCGCCCAGATGCCCCCCACCAATAATTTGGGATATCGCTTGACGTAAGAGTCTTCAATTGGAACTTTTTTGATCCCGAGGTTGGTGAACTCCACCTCGTGAAAGCCCGCCTTCTCGTTGAACGAAACGGTGAGCTTGTCGATCACCTTGTGGCTGCCGCGATCTTTGATCGTGGACTT
>CATBLW010000221.1 GCA_949486985.1 Prochlorococcus marinus str. MIT 9215 | reverse complement strand
AGGCGGGCATGGGGCGCACCTTCAGGCCGCAGCTGATCCATCAGGGAGCAGATCGTTTCCACCACATCGCGATTGGTGCGCTCACTGGCCGAGCCATGGTCACCGGCACCACCCACGCAATAGCTCTCTCCCAGACGACCGCGGGTGGCAGCCAGCAGCAAGGCCTCCACATGGTCTTCCACATACAGCCAATCACGCACGTTGGCGCCATCGCCGTAAAGAGGGATGGGCTCGCCAGCAACGGCCTTGAGAATCACCACCGGGATCAGTTTTTCCGGAAACTGCCAGGGTCCGTAGTTGTTTGAGCAGTTGGTGAGCACGACAGGCAACCCATAGGTGTGATGCCAGGCGCTGACCAGGTGGTCGCTGGCCGCCTTGCTGGCGGAATAGGGGCTGCGGGGGTCGTAGGCGGTGGTTTCCGAAAAACGGCCTGACTCGCCCAGGGAACCGAACACCTCATCAGTGCTGATGTGATGAAAACGGAAACGCTCCTTGCGCTCTTTAGGCAGCTCCTGCCAATGGCGACGAACGGCCTGGAGCAGGTTGAAGCTGCCAGTGACGTTGCTCTCGATAAAGGCAGCAGGGCCATCAATCGAACGGTCGACATGGCTTTCAGCTGCCAGATGCATCACAAGGTCGGGGTCTGCTTGGCGAATGGCCTGATCTGTTGCAGCTGGATCAGCCAGATCAACCTGCAACAGCTGATGGCGTGAGGAATCCGAACAAGCCAGACCCTCCAGAACACGCTCGATACTGGTGAGATCACTGGCGTAACCGATCTTGTCGAGCGTGGTCACCTCAACCCCAGGCCAGCTGAGCAGACGCCTGACCACGCAGCTACCGATGAACCCTGCACCACCTGTCACGAGCACACGCGTGCCAGGTGGCAACAGAATCTCGGTCATGATCAAAAATTAATCTGTTTGACAGTAATCCAAAGCCAGAACCACGAGCCTTCACGCCTCATCCATCCTACAAAACCATCTTTTCCTTCATCATTTAGACATGAATATTCTTTTCGTTCATCAGAACTTTCCAGGCCAATATGTGCACATCTGCCAGCATTTTTTGAAGCAAAATGGGAATACTGTGGTGTCGGTGAGCATGAATGAAAGCAGTATTCCCAAAACCAAGGGTTATCACCATTACATCTACAGGCCTAAACGAGGAAACGGCAAAGATATTCACCCATTAATCCTCGACACAGAAACCAAAGTCATTCGCGCTGAAGCCTGTGCGGAGCTGTGCGCTGAAATTAAAAACAAGGGTTTCACCCCAGACATCATCTGCGGGCATCCAGGCTGGGGCGAATTGCTTTTCCTTCCCTACATCTGGTCCAGCGCGCCCATCCTTATGTATCAGGAGTTCTGTTACAACGTGAATGGCTTTGACTGCGCGTTCGATCCGGAGTTACAGCCGGACGATAACGATTGGAAAAACTCCGGCCGCATTCATATGAAGAATGCCAATACGCTGCTCAATCTTGATCACGCCACCTGGAACATCACACCCACATCCTTCCAGAGAAGCTCCTATCCAAAACGGTTTCACCACCGCTTCTCCGTCATTCACGACGGCATCTCCAATGCAGCACGACCTGCCAAGAAGATCAACACATTGTCGTTTGAAGTCAATGATGATCTAACTCTCACCAACGCTGACAAGCTGATCACATTCGTGAACCGCCATATCGAGCCCTACCGCGGTTGTCACTCATTCATTCGTGCCATCCCCAAGATTCAGGAACTGCAACCTGAGGCCCAGATCGTTGTCGTTGGTAAGAAGAAAGGCGTCAGCTATGGGAAAGCCTGCGATGACGGCGAATGGTGCGACCGCTTTCTGGCAGAGATCGAGGGGCAATACGACCCCTCCCGAGTTCATTTCATTGGACGCATCACGTATGAACCCTTTCTCACCCTGTTGCAACTCAGCAAGGCTCACGTCTACCTCACTTATCCGTTCGTGCTGAGCTGGAGTCTGCTGGAAGCGATGAGCATCGGCTGCGCCATTGTGGGCTCGGCCACAGAGCCCGTGAGGGAGGTGCTTGATCACGAGCACAATGGTCTGCTGGTCGACTTTTTCAGTCCACAGGCGATTGCTGAGCAGGTCGACCGGCTGCTTAGCGATCGCAAACTGGCCAAAAAGCTTGGGCGTCAGGCTCATCTCGATGCAGTGGAGCACTACAGCCTCGAGCGCTGCCTGCCGCGCCAACTCCAACTGATCGATTTGGTGGCATCAAGAGCGATTGGTCACTGAATTCAGGAAATTCGGCTGATCACTTCGGCCAGCGCATCGCGCCAATGGCGGGCGGGCAGACCCAGCAGCGAGCGCGTAGCACTGCAATCCAGCAGCGAGTAGCCCGGTCGACTGGCTGGTGTGGGGTACTCAGCAGTCGTGATCGGCTCAACACGAGCAGCGCTGGTCAGATGGCCCGCCGCCAGACCCAGTTCACCAATGGCCACAGCAAAGTCGTACCAGCTGGCGGCTCCAGCATCACTGCAGTGATGGATGCCATGGGCACCATGCTCAATCACAGACCAGCAAGCTTGCGCAAGGGTGTTGGTGCTGGTGGGACAACCCACCTGATCGGCCACAACCCGCAGAGGATCACCGGCTTCAGCCTTGATCGCATGCAACCGCAGCATGGT
>CATBLW010000220.1 GCA_949486985.1 Prochlorococcus marinus str. MIT 9215 | reverse complement strand
GAAGTGATGGAGCAGCCGTCTGATCAGCTTGATACCACTACCAGTTTGTTCGACTTAGGCCTTGATTCGTTGATGGCGGCTGAGTTCGCAGCGGTGGTCCAAGCGACTGTGGGCTGGCGTCTGGATCTGGCAGCGCTCAGCGATGCACCATGCCTGGAGGATCTCGCGGATCTAGCCCTGGAGCGGTTAACGCAAAAGGGCACCGTTTTGGATCAGGTTGGATTGGATCTTGAACGGGAGTCTCAACTTCCAGCGGGATGGACAATGCCAGATGCTCCTTTTCAGGCAGCGCCCGGTGAGGCGGTGCTGCTCACGGGCGCGAGTGGTTTTTTAGGGGCTTACTTACTGGCTGGTCAGCTAAAGCGTTGGCCTGAGTTGCGGCTGCGTTGCCTGGTGCGGGCTGCTTCGATCGAGCAAGGGCAGAAGCGTCTGGAGCAGAACCTGCGCCGGTATGGCCTTTGGCAGCCGGCCTGGTCGTCTCGCCTCGAGGTGGTTCTCGGTGATCTTTCCCAGCCGCAGTTGGGGCTCGATCGTGATCAGTTCAAGTGTCTTCGAGAGGGTCTAGGAGGCATCCTTCACAACGGTGCCCAGCTCAGCCAGATGGCTAGCTATGGCCAGTTAGGAGCTTCCAATGTTGGTGGTACGCGGACCTTGCTGCAGTTGGCGACTTCGGAGAGCCCGCTCAGGTTCGAGTTGATCTCCAGTGTGGCGGTCTTTGAAGCTGATGCCTACCGGGATCAGCTGATCGAAGAACAGGTCTCACTGGAGGATTGGCAGGGAATCCAACTCGGTTACTCCCAGACCAAATGGGTCACGGACCGGATGGTGAGGCGTGCAGCGGAGGCCGGACTACCGGTCACGCTCTATCGACCGCCTCTGATCGCGGGGGCTTCCTGTGGCACCACCTGGCATGAAGGGGATTTACTGGAGCGTTTGCTCATGGGGGCGTTGGCTGTTGGTGCTTCCCCTGATTTGGCTTGGGAATTGGATGTAGTCCCAGTGGATTACGTGGCTGATGCGGTGACGGCTCTGGCCTGGGATCAGGAATCGCAGGGGAAAACCTTCCATCTTCAGCACCCTGAGCCGTTGCTGCTGAGCACGTTGCTGAGTCAAATCGCTGAAGCAATAGGAGAGTGGCGCGTCCTGCCCATGCAGGAATGGATTTCCGAGATTGAGCAAAGCCCTCAGAATCCATTGCAGCCATTGCTTCCCTTTTTCCAGCACAGATGGGGCAAAGAAGGGTTGACTTATCCCGAGCGCAACTGCTCAGGGCAACGCGCGCGGCCTAGTTGCGTATGGACTACCCAAGAGCTCATGAAACAGGGCGTGCGTTGCCCTAGATGGAATCAGTTGATCGGTCCTTGGAGTTCGGTTTTGTTGCCGCAGCTCGTCAAAACGTCGTGATGGATTGGGGATCCTGGCTTCTGCTGGGTTTGTTGTTGGTGCAGGCGGGCCTGGCATTGATGTTCTCAAGCCGTTTGCAGCATCTGCGCAGTTTGGCTAAGTCCGATCCATCAACCTGGCCGCCTTTGGAGGTGGTGCTCTGTTTGCGAGGTGCGGATGCCTGTTTGCCGCGTTTGCTGGAGAGCCTCTCTCAGCAGACTTACGCCGCCCATTGGCGCTTGCAGGTGGTTGTTG
>CATBLW010000219.1 GCA_949486985.1 Prochlorococcus marinus str. MIT 9215 | reverse complement strand
ACGGCGATCGAATGGCTAGCAGGAGACAAAACTTGCCTCCGACAAAAGGGAAAGAACACAGAAAGCATTATCCACTCAAAATACCTTTATTTTTGTCTATTTAATTTCATTACTACTAGCAATGAATGAACTTACTAGCATTGCAAAGGGCTTAAAAATGACTTCTTGGAATCAATCAACAAAATCCATTTGTTTGAAAAAAGATTTACTCAAGGGAACTAAGTCGATAAACCTATGTTTTCCTTGGCAGCGGCTTTCAACTTCAACTCAGCTCCTGCCCAGCCAAGAAGGCGCTCCTCGAAACCAATCGCCAAGATCTTCATCATCGGCAGGAGGCGGAGATACTGGCTCCGCGGAGCCAAGGTCTAAGGCTTGCATCAACTCATCAACACCATCTTGAGGTTGAAATTTCTGCTGCTTTCTACGAGCACGAAGCAGCCAGGTCGCAACCGTCTGGTTACGGTCAGCAAACTTGTGTACATAGATGCGCTCGCTCAGACTGACGGATTGATTATTCGCAACCCGTTCAAGAATCTCCTGAAGGCGCAAGCGATGATCTCTCGAAAGCATGGATTCAAAGAGCACTAACTTCTTAATAGTGCTTCCCAGTCCAATAGCAAAGGCATCTCCATAAAAGCTTCAGCTATTCATATCCATCTCGATTCCAAAATGGCCAGAAGCAAAAGCATTTAGCCAGGCGACTTAGATTCGAATAGATTGCATAGGACTAGAAAACCAAAAGGATCTATTCATTCAAAATAACAACGCCTTCCTTTATCAAGCCACTTACTGATCAATAAAACTCACCTATTCCGAGTCAACACCTAGCCTCACATTGGATGTGCTTCAGCGACATAGGCAACCCCGCCATAATAATCAAGAATTGGGTTGACAAGCTCCCGCAACTTATCAACCACATCCTGCTCGCAGAAAACAATCACATGTGCATTAGCACCAAGACCGCTGAAATCCATTCCTTCTGAGACAGAAGTATCAGGACCTCTTCCTGTTACATGTTTAATAACGGAATAGCCTGGTGCATTGGCCTTGTCTAAGGCTTTGATCACGGAATCGAGCTCCCGCTCACTGACAATCAGATCAAGACGTTTCATGAGTTCAAGAGACGGCGGGGATGAGTTTATTAACCAAGCCCATATAGAGCGGTATGCCAATAATAATGTTAAACGGGAAAGTTAAGCCCAATGCTGTAGAGATGTAATAGCTAGGGTTAGCCTCTGGCACTGTCATTCGCATCGCAGCCGGCACCGCGATATAGGAGGCACTTGCACAGAGAACGATGAAGAGAAGAGCGTTTCCTGGTCCTAATCCAAGGCCCTTAGCAATGAACCCGCCAACGACACCGTTGAGAAGGGGCATAAGAACTGAAAAGAAAATCAAGAACCAGCCAGCTTTCTGCAAATCTTTAACTCGTTGAGCCGCAACAATTCCCATATCCAACAGGAAGAAACACAGGGCGCCATAGAACAACTTGTTCGTAAATGGATCCATCTTTTCAATCCCTGCAGGGCTATGTGATGCCCCAATAAAACCGATCAACAGGCTGCCAATAAGCAAATAAACCGAACCATTGAGCATGGCTTCATGCAAGACAGCACCCCAGTTCATCCCCTTAGCATCGGGCCGCTTCTGGCGGGCACTCAAATTAACAAGGATGAGGCCAATGATGATGGCGGGAGATTCCATGAGAGCCAATGCTGCAACCATGAAACCGTCGTAAGCAATGCTTTGGCTTTCCAGAAAGCTCTCAGCCGTTATGAATGTCACTGCACTGATCGATCCATAGGCAGCTGCTATTGCCGCCGAATTGAATACATCGAGCTTCAGCCGCAGAACTGCAAAACAGACGAGGGGAACCACCAGCGACATAACAATGGCGGCTGTCACCGTGGGGATGACCTGACCTCCCAGGCCGTAATGTCCAAGCTCAACACCACCCTTAAATCCAATCGCAAGCAGCAAATACAAAGAAAAGAGCTTGGGGAGTGGTGCAGGAATTTCAAGATCGGAGCGAACGAAAACTGCTATCGCTCCAAGGAAGAAGAACAGAACCGGAGGGGTTAATAGGTTCTGGAGGATGAGGCTGGTATCCATGAAAAGTAAGAATTTTCCCTAACCCAAGTAGTCTATGAGACGAAGGCGGGGGAATGGCTTGACTTGATTTACAAGCCATTACATTCAGGCAAAGCTCTTGAAGAGAGGCAAAATATTCGTTTTTTTTAATTCTCTTAAAACAGCTCTAATAAATCGAAATAATGCTGTTAACCAAAGCAAAAAAATGATCCACTTCAGTTAACAGCAAGCCCGGCAAGCAGACATGATGATTAGATCATTTGATCAACCCGACAGGCTCTGGAGTGCTGCCTCCAAGGCTGCGCGACGGCTATCCATCACACCTTTGACACCAAAGCGCTCAAGCCGCTCACGAACCCGACCAGTGGCACCGGCAACAAAAGCCTTCCTGGAATGCGCACCTGCCTCTTGAACCATCTGCTCAATGGCCAATGTCGCCGTGACACCAAGCCTTGGGACATCGGTGATGTCAAGAATCAGAACCTTGTAGTTGCGAACCAAGGCCATGCGGTCGGTAATTCCTTTGGCAGCGCCAAAGCTCAAAGGACCCCGCAACCTAAACATCATCACCTCCCCTCCACAGCGATCCAAGAGGTCTTTCTCTTCTGCAGGTAAAGGAGCTTCGCCATTGGAGGAGACAAGGCTGGAAGATTGCTGACCTGGTTGCCCCTGTTCAGCATCTGATCCGATCAAACGATTGTCTGCATCCATGCCCTCCAATTGAGCTTGGGTCAACGAATCAATAGTGAGCAGGTTGGCCACAAAGACGCCAACCAACACTGCAGAGATCAAATCCCAGAACACTGTCATCAGCAACACGCCGTACATCACAACAGCGGTTTTGATCGAAAGGCGATGTGCCCTGAGCAGGAAGCCCCAATCAATGATGTCGAGGCCAACTTTGATCAAGATGCCCGCCAGCAAGGCTGTAGGAATCGTTGCCGCTAGTTGACCTGCTCCATACAAGACAATCAGCAAAACAACGGAATGAACCATTCCTGAGAGCGGAGTGGTGCCTCCAGATTTGACATTGATCACCGTTCGCATCGTTGCGCCGGCGCCTGGAAGCCCGTTAAACAGGCCAGCGACGGAGTTGCCGATGCCTTGACCAATCAGTTCTCTGTCTGAGTTGTGACGGGTGTGAGAAATATTGTCAGCAACCAATGAAGTCAATAGGGAATCAATAGCCCCCAAGACAGCCAAAACGAGTCCGGCTTTAATAATCAGCGGCAGGAACTGAGGGTCCCACTGAGGAGGGGAAAAGCTCAAACCGCCTTCAGGAATGGTGCCAATACGAGGCAATACATCCATCCCACGAGCTGCGAGGTTCGCATCGTTGAACAGAACAACCGAAAGAGGTGTAACGATGAGCAGCGCCAGTAATGGTGAAGGCACCCACTGCGTAATCCGACGAGGCGCCAAAAACACAATCGCCAGGGTCATCACAGCAACAGCAACCGCCGCCCAGTTCAATTGCAACCCAGACTGCTGGAAGTGAGTCCACAACTGCTTGATGCAAGAAATGACGCCACCCTTGGTTTTGATACCTAGGAGTGGTCCTATCTGAAGAATCAGGATGATCACCCCGATTCCCGACATAAATCCAGACACCACGGAATAGGGCACAAGCGTGATGTAACGCCCTAGCCGCAAGACCCCGAACAAAATCTGGAAGAGGCCACCAACAACAACTGCCGCCATCACCAGAGGCAGAAGCTCGCCTGGTCCATCAACGTTGGGCAGGTTTTGAGAAATCCCAACCGCCGCCAAGCTGGCGACAACGCCTGCCACGGTGACGCTCATTGGCCCGGTAGGACCGCTTACCTGAGCAGGTGTTCCGCCGAATAGCGCGGCAAAGAAGCCAACAATCACGGCTCCATAGAGGCCATAAATGGCACCGCCTTCTCCAAGCGCCGCATTGCCAAAAGCCAGGGCAAGAGGCAACGCCACAACTGCCGCGGTTACTCCTCCCAACACATCACCGCGAATGTTTCGCAGGTGAAATCCATGAATCAAGGCCAAGACGATTTCTCCTAGCTGCAAAAAACCAATAAAAGATTATTCCTCTATGAGGCCATGGTCCTTCGCGTTGATCTTGAGGCTGTGATCCTTATGGCGTGATCCTTACGTGATCCTTAGAGACTGGCCTTAGATCCTGGTGTTTAGAAACTTGATTTGAGGGCGTACCGAAGACCCCAAAAACCATCGAAATCAGATCCATCGCAAAGCCTTGCCTCGAGCCGCCCAACAACAACAAAACAACCACCTTTTTACAGACGCTTGCCACCTCTTATGAGGAGAAGTCTTGCTACTAGCTCCTTGGTGAACAGTGGTTTCGAAGGAGTGGTTTCGAAGGAGTGGCTTGATATTGGTCGTGACGTCTCAAGCTCTGCAATCAACAACCTGATCACTGAGCCCAGGCTTCTAGCTTCTAATTCTCGGAAGCAGGCTGATCAGATTGATTGCCAGCCGCTTGCTCTTCAATATCGATGCAGACCGTAATAGCCATCAATTGTTCCCTGGCCGCGATTAGTGGTTCTGCTTT
>CATBLW010000218.1 GCA_949486985.1 Prochlorococcus marinus str. MIT 9215 | reverse complement strand
TGGGCGTTCCCCGGTTGAGCCGGCAGCCATGGCTTAAGGCGTATCAGCTCAACCATCCTAGAAGGCAGTGCTCTCCGGTTGAGGATCTATCAGTGGCATGGTTACAGAGCGTTGCTCATTCAGGCCATTTTTAGATGGCCATTTTTAGGCCTTTCCAGCCCAACGCAGCATGTGACCGCGTTCTCCCAGCACGAATCCTTTGTTGCTTTGGCCGGAGTCAGTGTCGAAAAGAATTCTGATGAAGTTGCTTGGTTCTTCATCGCCGACGGGATCTGCTTGCCAGCTTTCTCCATTGTCTCCACTGCTCAGCAGTGTGCCGTTGCCTCCTGCTAGCCATAGATCTCCATTGGGATCCCAGGCCATATCCATGTATCCATAGCCATTGAGGATCGGAACGATGGGCTTCTCCCAGCTTTCAGCATCTCCTGGGTTCTGGTTAAAGCGGATCTCTGCTCCCCTGGCGACTAGCCAGAGTTCACCATTGGGCTGGTAGCCAACACTTTGAATGCGCTTGCTGCTCACACGTTGATGAACCTGCCAGGTTTCCTGGCCGGGATCCCAGGTTGCAAAGAAATTGCCGAGGCTGCTGACGCTTACGTAGCTTCCATCATCGCTTCGGCGTAGATCTCTTACCGCGCCAGCCGCATCACTCATCTTGGCCTCCCAGCTAGTTCCTCCATCAGTTGTGCGATAAACCGCTCCAACATTGGTGGCGAGCTCGGCAATTTTTGGACCTTGGCTGGTGATCAGATAGGGGTCACCGGGGAGTTTGGCGTCTAGGAATAGGCGAGTCCAGCTCTTTCCGGCGTCGCTGCTGTGCATCACCAAGCCAGGTTGACCGGCTATCCAGCCCTCATCTCCATCGAAGTCGACGCTAATCAATCGGAAGTTCTCTTCTTCAGTCAAATCAAGTGTTCTCTGACTCCAGCTGGCCCCACCGTCAGTTGTTTCCATGATCAAGCGGTTGCTACCAACCAAGAAGCCGTGATTGGCATCAACGAAACCCACATCGAGGGGACTGGCCGTTGTGTTCAAGTTCAAGGCTTCCCATGGGCTCGACTTCGCCACAGGCAGGCGAGCGCTAAGGCAGCCACTGAGCCCGAACCCGATGGCTACCACCAGAAGCAAATTGAAAAGGGGTGAGAGCAAACGGGTCATAGCAATGATGAGTTTCAACGCAGTGAGTAAAGGGAAAGGAAGAATGCGAAGGCCAGAGCCAAGCCTCCGAAGATGAGTACATTCTTCTGCCCAGGGGTCAGATTGTTAACCCCAAAGCCATAGTTGAGGTTCTCCTCGAAGCCACTGGGTTGATCGCGAGGGCCAATGTCCCGGAAACCTTTGACGCCAACACGGCAGACAGGGCAACGAAAATTGGCAGAATCAAGATGCTCGAAAGCTGTGCCAGCTGCAATTCCTAGTTTTTTGATTCCCTCAGCTGGGTCGTAAACGTATCCGCAACTGCGACATTCAAATCGATGACTCAGCTGGTCACGAGTCGAATCGGATGAGGGCGCGTTTGTTGAAGGGGGGGATTCGTCGTTCACCTCACATCTTTCTCAATTCAGATAACTCTATCGGCGGAAGCCCTTGCCAGTGAATGGCAGACTGATAGAGATATTGGGCTTGCTCATGTTTGTGCTGCCTGGTTATGACGCTTTTCTCGGTTTTCTGTTGATCGCAACAGCCGTGCCAGTGCTGGCGTTGGTAACCAACAAGCTTGTGGCTCCCCGCAGCCGTGCTGGCGAGCGCCAGCTCACCTATGAATCCGGAATGGAGCCCATGGGTGGTGCCTGGATTCAGTTCAATATTCGCTATTACATGTTTGCCCTGGTCTTCGTCATTTTTGATGTGGAGACCGTTTTCCTGTATCCATGGGCTGTGGCCTTCCACCGTCTTGGTTTACTGGCTTTCATCGAAGCTCTGATATTTATTGCCATCTTGGTAGTTGCTTTGGCTTATGCCTGGCGCAAGGGTGCCCTCGAGTGGAGTTAATGCAGTGGGAGTTAATGCAGTGGGAGTGACGCCCTCAGTAACAGCAGTTCGTGATCTTCGTTCTGCAAGTTGTGGGCCCGTTGGGGCGCCCAAGGTCACAAGTGATCTCAGCGAGAACATCATCCTCACAAGCCTTGATGATCTGCATAACTGGGCTCGACTCAGCAGCCTCTGGCCACTGTTGTATGGCACGGCTTGCTGCTTCATCGAATTTGCCGCCTTGATTGGCTCTCGTTTTGATTTTGACCGTTTTGGCTTGGTGCCTCGTAGCTCTCCCCGACAGGCGGATCTTCTAATCGTCGCAGGCACTGTCACCATGAAAATGGCCCCTGCTCTTGTCAGGCTCTATGAGCAGATGCCTGAACCCAAATATGTGATTGCCATGGGTGCTTGCACCATTACTGGGGGCATGTTCAGTGCCGACTCGACCACTGCAGTGCGTGGTGTTGACAAGTTGATTCCTGTAGACCTTTATCTGCCTGGATGCCCACCCAGGCCTGAAGCTATTTTTGATGCAGTGATCAAGCTGCGTAAAAAAGTGGGTAATGAATCGGTAGCAGAGCGCAGCAAGATCTCTCAAACCCATCGCTATGTCACGGTCCCTCATCAGATGAAGAGAGTGGAACCGGCTGTTACTGGAGCTTATTTACGTGCGGAGACTCAGGTCAATGCCTTGAAGCCAAGCAGCTTGGTTCCGCTTGAGGTTGAGCTGAAGGAGAGTGAACCAGTCACAAGTGAATCAGTCATCAATACAGACACTCTCTCCCCTCATACGACTGATTCATGAGTGAGACCCCAGCTGCGCCCCCTGTCCCTGCAGGCCCTGAGCCCGGTCCTGTAAGCGCTTGGTTAAGCCAGCAGGGCTTGGGACACAAGTTGCTGGAGCCAGATCATTTCGGGGTGGAGATGATTGGTATTGAACCCACGTTGCTTCAAGTTGTTGCTGCAGCCTTAAAGGCGGATGGGTTTGATTACCTCCAATGCCAGGGCGGTTACGACGAAGGCCCTGGTCAGCAATTGGTCTGCTTCTACCACCTCATTGCCATGGATGAGTTGGTGAATGATGGCCCAATCATTCCTCCGGAGGCGAAGCCCCGCGAAGTGAGGCTCAAGGTGTTTTTGCCTCGCGATGGAATACCTAGTGTTCCAAGTCTTTATGGCCTATTCAGAGGGGCTGATTGGCAGGAACGTGAAACCTTCGACATGTTTGGGATCTCCTTCGATGGCCATCCTCATCCCAAGCGGTTGTTGATGCCTGAAGATTGGAAAGGCTGGCCATTGCGCAAGGATTACGTTCAACCTGATTTCTATGAGATGCAGGATGCTTATTGATGATTCAATCGTTGGAAGGCTGTATGGATAGCTTGTCTGAAATGGTTTTTAAGTCTTGATGCTGCTAGATAGATCGGAGGCAAGTTATTGCGCATTCAATGCCAGAGCAGAAAACTTCTGATCAGTCGAATCTAGAAAGGAGGATGGGGATCGCCACTTCGGGCACTTTATTGGCGTTGAATGCAATTGTTGTGGTTATTGTTGTTCTCGATCGCAGTTCTCCTTCCGCGCATAAAGCAATTATGGCAGTTATTGATAAAATTGATACTTTGTGGATGCAGGTTTTCTCAGGTTAATGGTGAGAAAAACTATTCTTTAAAAATTGCATGAGTGGGCGTAGATGGGCTATCGGCAAAAGATTTTGCCGAGCAATGAACTAAATATTTAATTGAATTTAGGCTGTGAAAAACTCAGGAGAAATTTGAAGGCAAGCGATTGTTCGACTGCAGCTTCAGTGTCGATTTTTTCCTGATCAATAGGTGGGCAATTTCGTTGTTGATTTCTATTCCTATTATTGGTTTGTTTGTTGCAGGCTTCTGGTCGTGCTCGATCCAATCCTTGTTTCTTTGTCGATTGCATAATTAAATGTTGGGCAAGGCCGTCTAGCTGTCCGCATCGGTTGGATTAACCCATTTTGACTCATGCGAACAGGCATTAGTTGTCGTAAACCTTGCAAGCAGGTTTGCCTGGCTGCAACTTGCTTTCCATTCCCCAGAAAGTTTTGTTTTCTTGGCCTTCAATCGCGAGTGGGCTTTTTGCCGGACGCTGAGGCGGGGATTTGAGTCCTTTCAGCTCAGGCTTCAGATTCACGGCCGATGCTTAACTGGTTTGACGGTTTAGCGATATAACAGTGACGTTGTACTTGTGATGAGTAGATTTGCCTATTTATTGTTGTTAGTGGCTTTGTCTTGGTGGCGGCTCTGCTGGGGCTGTACCTGTTGAAGTCGGCCTATTTGCTGTGGTTGATAGCTTTTGGGCTGATTCTGCTTGGTTTGTTGGTGGGTTTTTGTGGGGTTTGGCTAGTGGTTGGGACTTCTATTTGTGTTTGCTGGATAGAAGTGGCCATGGACAATGCTTTTGGGTTTAATGATTGAAGTTCCTCAACTGTGCTGGCCAGTGACTGATCAAGATGAGCTGCGCCAGCAAGCAATTAGTCGATTGCGCTTGAAGCGGAGTTATCGACGTCAGGTTC
>CATBLW010000217.1 GCA_949486985.1 Prochlorococcus marinus str. MIT 9215 | reverse complement strand
ACAAAACCGCCGCGAACGCACGATCAACCTCTGGAGAGTGATCGTGTTTGCGTCTGTCACAGGCAGCCTTGGTTGGTTGCTTCTCAGTCAGGGCTGGACGCTAACCAGTTCTGAACAAATCAAAATTAAAGGCAGTCCCAATCTTCAGTTGGCTGCAGTCATCCAAGCTGGTGGACTGAATTTTCCACAGCCTCTTTTGGGCCTCAACCCCAAAGAACTGGAAGAGACCCTTCTGCAGCAACTCCCGGTCAAGTCTGTTGTTGTGCACCGTCGCTTATTGCCACCAGCACTGGAGTTAGACCTGAGAGAGCGAAAGCCCATCGCCTATGCGCTGCGGCGATCCAGAAACGGCAAGGAACGGGGAATGGTTGATGGGTTTGGGCAATGGATGGAACTCAGTGTTGCCAAGCAAGGAGAACGACCCGCCACTTCCATAACGGTGGATGGTTGGATGGCGAGTCAGCGAATGAACATCTCACAAGTTCTTGAGCAACGCGATCAACTTGGGAGTCCACTGGAAAGGATCGTTATCGCTGCGAGCGGTGACCTGAGCTTGCGAACCAAGGGCCTTGGACTCATCTATTTGGGTGCCAATGCGGGCAATCTTGAGCAACAACTCGAGGCCATCGCCCATCTAAGTCGCACATTGCCGCCAAGTTTTCGCCATAAAACTGGAACAACCATTGACTTGAGTGACCCTGCCAAACCGGAGCTGCAAATGCCCAAAAAGGCCAAGCCTGACGCCTGAAATCATTCTGATAGCAAGCTGTCTAAGGGATTCGTCCGGGTCGAGAGCAATTCGATAATCCACCGTTTCAAAATTGCCAAACACAGGCAACTGTGTTGAGACTTTCAACGGAATCCTCTAGCAACGACATAATGCAGCCACAGCTAAATGATTCGACATCGATGACGGACATGGTTAGCGGGAACATGTCACCCTCCATAGACGCAGCAGGGATCCTTCCCAGTCAGTCAGCCCATATCGAGGTGATTGGCGTTGGCGGTGGTGGCAGCAATGCTGTCAATCGGATGATTTTGAGTGACCTCGAGGGTGTGAGCTATCGGGTCCTGAACACTGACGCACAGGCGCTGCTCCAATCAGCAGCTCACAATCGGGTTCAACTGGGTCAAACCCTGACGCGAGGTCTTGGTGCCGGGGGAAATCCAAGTATTGGCCAAAAAGCAGCTGAAGAGTCCAGACAAGAACTTCAGCAGGCTCTTCAGGGGGCTGATCTGGTCTTTATCGCCGCAGGTATGGGAGGAGGTACAGGAACTGGTGCCGCACCCGTTGTTGCAGAAGTAGCCAAGGAAAGTGGCGCGTTAACCGTTGGCATCGTTACCAAACCTTTTGGATTTGAAGGCCGCCGGCGCATGCGTCAGGCCGATGAAGGTATTGCTCGACTTGCCGAGCATGTTGACACGTTGATCGTGATTCCAAATGACCGTCTGAAGGACGTCATTGCCTCGGCTCCTTTACAAGAAGCCTTCCGCAGCGCCGATGACATCCTGCGCATGGGGGTCAAAGGAATCAGTGACATCATCATTTGTCCTGGATTGGTCAATGTCGACTTCGCCGATGTGCGTTCGGTGATGACAGAAGCAGGGACAGCGTTGCTTGGTATTGGCGTTGGTTCTGGACGTTCCAGGGCTGTAGAGGCTGCTCAGGCTGCCATTAACAGTCCATTGCTGGAAGCAGCAAGGATCGATGGCGCCAAAGGCTGCGTGATCAATATCAGCGGCGGCCGGGACATGACTCTTGAAGACATGACTTCAGCCTCTGAGGTGATCTTTGATGTCGTGGATCCTGAAGCCAACATCATTGTTGGTGCAGTCGTCGACGAGAAGCTCGAAGGGGAAATTCACGTCACGGTTATCGCCACTGGTTTTGAGAATGGTCAGCCCTATCTCGGAGAACGATCTGGCAACCGGATGAGGTCAGAGTCGATCTACAGACAACCAGAAACCCAAGAATCTGGAGCACGCATTCCCGAATTCCTGCGTCAGCGGCAATTCCGCAAAGACAACGACAATTGAATTCAGTCAATTTTTGGTGACCCGGATTCCACGCCTGCCCCGAGCATCCCGTGTGGCTGCTACCTTCCGGTCCTGACCAGATTTGGGCGTCGTGACCGCATGGGTCCGAGTCGAGTTAATGCTAGCAATGGAAAGCCAAGGGCCAGGAGATTCAATCGATGCGCCCAGCTGAATTGATCCGTTGGAAGCAATCCAAGCGATCAATCACCGCTCTAACCGCCTGGGATTCCTTGAGCGCTGCGCTTGTTGAAGCCGCAGGCGCTGATGTGGTGCTGGTCGGTGATTCTTTGGCCATGGTTGTTCTTGGCCATGCCACCACCTTGCCCGTGAGCGTGGAGCAGATGCTTCATCACAGCCAAGCTGTAGGGCGGGGATTCAACAATCCTCTTCAGCAGCAGCCATTGGTGGTTTGTGACCTGCCATTTCTTAGTTACCAATGCGGAGAAGACAAGGCTGTTGCTGCTGCAGGCAGCTTGTTGAAGCATTCCTGTGCTGCCGCTGTGAAGATCGAAGGTGCTGAACCCGAGGTTGTCAGCGTGATCGAACGTCTGATTCGCATGGGGATACCTGTGATGGGACACCTAGGGCTGACGCCTCAGGCTGTGCATCGACTTGGATACCGCCGCCAAGCAGAGGATCTGCAAAGTCAAGAAAGAGTGCTTCAGGAGGCTCAGGAGTTGCAGCAAGCAGGTTGTTTTGCCTTGGTGCTCGAACACGTTCCAGACGTTCTTGCCGGTCGGCTGAGGCGAACGCTGACCATCCCTGTGATTGGTATTGGTGCTGGTGAAGACTGCGATGGCCAAGTCAGAGTCACCGCCGATCTTCTTGGTCTCACCCCAAGTCAACCTCCTTTCAGCCCTGCATTGATTCCTGGACGTCAACTTTGTGTGGAGGCTCTTCAGGGTTGGGTTCAGCAACAGCGTCAGCTGGGAGAGACTCCCACCACAGCAAAAGCTCCACCAGAACCTGATTGCTCATCGCCATCCCCTCCGGGTCGCTGAGTCGCCAGCGCCTACCGCTTCGCAGCAACCAGCCTTGATCCAATGCAACCTGCCAACGCTGCTTTAGCGCTGCTAAATGAGTCTGGCACTGGGCTGTCGTCCAACCGCAAGTGATGGCCAGGCTTTCCAGGTCAACACCCTCCCGGCAGCGCAAACCCACCAAGAGAAGATCATCGAGGGGGATTGGCCTCGCCGTATCGGCAAGCAGGGAAGCATCCGGACCTTCCTGCTCCTGAATCTCAATCCAATGCCGATACCCCTCACGCGTTCTTGGCCGCGCTAAGCGTTTTCCCCATGGTGCACTGGTTGCGCCCTGTCCAAACCCCCACCAGCCGGAGCCGTTCCAATAGACACGATTGTGGCGTGAGGCATGGCCGGGTTTGGCGTAGTTGGAAATCTCGTAGCGGCTCAACCCAGCCTCCCGAAGCCAAACACTGGTGCTCTGGAGCATTTCAACCGCTAAATCCTCCTCTGGGAGAAGCAGTTCGCCACGCCTCTTGCGCCAGGCGAACACTGTGCCCGGTTCAATGGAGAGGTCATAAACCGAAAAATGGGGGGCTCCAGTGGCCAAGGCTTGCTGCAACTGGTGTTCCCAGTTCTGCAAACTCTGCCCAGGAAGATTCTGAATCAGATCCAAACTCCAACTGACAAGCTCACCATTGCGATGAGCCTTTTGCAGCCATTGGCAGGCGTCTAATAGCTGGTGCCGGCGATGGCGACGTCCGAGCTGTTCAAGTAACGCATCATCAAAGCTCTGTCCCCCCAAGCTCACCCTGTTGATCCCAACGTCCAAAACGGCCTTGAGATAAGCCAGATCGAAACTGGCCGGATCCATTTCCAGCGTCACTTCTGCCCCAGGCTGAATCCCAAACTGTTGCCGCAGACGATCCAGCAGAGCCCCGATCTGAGCCGGGCTCAACAGCGATGGCGTTCCCCCACCGATGTAAACGGTGGCTAGTGGTGGCCCCTGTGGATTGAGAGCCAGCTCTCGATTCAATAGCTGCAGATACGACTTGATCGACGCACTACCAGGCCCTTGCTCTCCATGAGCACGATCACCGAGAGGAACGACCGGAAAATCGCAGTAGAAGCATCTCCGATGGCAAAAAGGAATATGCAAATAAGCGCTGCGAGGAGGCGCCACTGCAGCCGCAATCATGGATCGATTCAGAAAGTTGCGGAAATCTGCCCAGGCCAATCGCCTGAAGATGAATCATGCTGCCAGGATTCAATGCGAGCAGCCACAACCTGAACCATGGTGGATCCGCTCATCCTGGTGTTGTTTCTGATCTCCGGAGCTGCAACAGGCTGGCTCGGGATCGAACTGTTGCCCGAACGGTTACTGGAACAAGCAGCCAATTTTGAAAGGTTGCGGTTGGTGCTGACCGGCTTCGGAGCCGTTGTCGGACTTTTAGCTGGATTCTTTTTTCAGCAGCTTCGTCAACGATTGATGCAGCAAGTGCGCACCATGCCCACGGATCTGCTGGTCAGCAGGGCTGTGGGATTAATCCTCGGGCTACTGGTTGCCAATTTGCTTCTGGCCCCAATTCTGTTGTTGCCTCTGCCTTGGGAGGTGGTCTTATTCAAGCCACTAGCAGCAGTCCTCAGTAATTTGTTTTTCGGAGTCCTGGGATACAACCTTGCAGAAGTTCATGGACGAACGCTGCTAAGGCTGTTTAATCCCAACAGCACGGAAGCTCTGCTTGTGGCAGAAGGGGTTCTTAATCCCGCCAGTGCCAAGATTCTCGATACAAGTGTGATCATTGATGGCCGCATTCGCGGACTGTTGGCCTGCGGACTGGTTGAAGGGCAGGTGATTGTGGCCCAAACCGTGATTGATGAGCTTCAACAACTTGCCGATTCAAGTAACAACGAAAAACGGGGCAAGGGTCGCCGCGGATTGAAATTACTCACGGCATTGCGAGAGACCTATGGACGTCGGCTGGTGCTGAATAGCACCCGATATGAAGGAGCGGGAACGGATGATCGATTGCTTCAGCTCACCGCTGATACAGGCGGAACGCTTGTGACTGCAGATTTCAACCTGGCTCAGGTTGCTCAGGTCAAGCAGCTGAAGGTTCTCAGTCTGAGTGAATTGGTGATCGCCCTTCGGCCAGAAGTTCAACCAGGTGATGAGTTCAAGTTGAAGATCCTTCGCGAAGGCAAAGAAGCCAGCCAGGGGGTTGGCTATTTGGAAGATGGAACGATGGTGGTTGTCGAAGCTGCCAAGCAAGTTATTGGTCAACGCCTCGCGGTTGTGGTCACCGGAGCCTTGCAAACATCAACAGGCCGCATCGTTTTTGCCCGGCTTGAAAAGGATCCACCGTCTCGGAAGTCGAACAAACCGAACGAGCGCACCCCTACTCCCCCCCGCTAGGCTCCCACCACACCTAGGAAGTGCTGCAGATGACGGTGTCCGCCCCCTACTACGGCGATTCAGCCGTGATGCGCACACCGCCTCCGGATTTGCCATCGCTGCTTCTCAAAGAACGCATCGTCTATCTCGGACTGCCGCTGTTCTCTGACGATGATGCCAAGCGTCAGCTGGGCATGGATGTCACTGAACTGATCATTGCTCAACTGCTCTATCTGGAATTCGATAACGCCGAAAAGCCGATTTATTTCTATATCAACTCCACGGGCACAAGTTGGTATACAGGTGATGCGGTCGGTTTTGAAACCGAAGCCTTTGCCATCTGCGACACCCTCCGCTACGTCAAGCCGCCTGTGCATACCATCTGCATTGGCCAAGCCATGGGCACAGCGGCGGTGATCCTTTCAGCAGGAACCAAGGGCCAGCGTGCTGCCCTTCCCCACGCTTCCATCGTTCTGCATCAGCCCCGCAGTGGTGCTCAAGGTCAAGCCACTGACATTCAGATCCGCGCCAAAGAAGTTCTCCATAACAAGCAAGCCATGCTTGAGATCCTGGCGCGAAATACGGGCCGCAGCGTCGAGCAGCTGTCAAAAGACTCCGATCGGATGAGTTATCTCACGCCAAAAGAGGCCGTTGATTACGGCCTGATCGATCGGGTTCTCGAAAGCCGTAAAGAGCTTCCTAATGCTGCTCCGCTGAGCTGATCACTTCAGTCGTCGTTCTCAATCTCTCGCCTCTCCTTTTCTTCTAACCATTCTTTTTAACCATGCCAATTGGTACTCCCAGCGTTCCCTACCGTCTCCCTGGCAGTCAGATGGAGCGCTGGGTTGATATCTACACCCGATTAGGGGTTGAGCGCATCCTCTTCCTTGGTCAGGAAGTTAGTGACAGCGTTGCCAACAGTTTGGTTGCCCAGATGCTCTATCTGGATTCAGAAGACAGCAGCAAGCCGATCTACCTCTACATCAACTCCCCTGGAGGATCAGTCACTGCGGGGTTGGCCATTTACGACACGATGAAATATGTGAAAAGCGATGTGGTCACCATCTGCGTGGGCCTTGCCGCTTCGATGGGAGCCTTCTTGCTAGCCGCTGGCACCAAAGGCAAGCGCCTGGCTTTACCTCATAGCAGGATCATGATCCATCAACCATTGGGTGGCACCAATCAACGACAAGCCAGTGATATCGAAATCGAAGCCCGGGAGATTCTGCGCATCAAGGATATGCTCAACCATTCCATGGCAGAGCTGACAGACCAAGCCTTTGAGAAGATCGAGAAAGACACAGATCGCGACTACTTCATGAGTGCCGCTGAGGCGAAGGACTATGGACTAATTGATCGTGTAATCGATCATCCAACAGAAGCCCAATCAGAAGAGAGTTCTTAAGCTTCGCTTGGCTAATTATTACGAAGCCTTTGCCTGGTTTCACCTCGGGTAAATCGGTTCGAATTTGATGATTGAAATATATATTTTTTGAGCCTGAATGGTTTGATCGAGATGGTTTTGTATTGCTCAATCCTCAGATT
>CATBLW010000216.1 GCA_949486985.1 Prochlorococcus marinus str. MIT 9215 | reverse complement strand
TAGCCATGAGAGGCTGATCCAACATCAACATCAAGCACTGGATCAGAACTGGGCAATTCCTGAGGAATAACAATCAGGCAACGCAATCCAGCCAACAATATCCAGCCAACAATATTTAGTCGGCTATCAAAAAAAGGCATATCCGTTGCGTGCATCACCACCAAGATGAAACTTGCTGCCCACCAAGCTCGATCAAAGAGAGTGCCACTAAAGCGCCTACTCGCCAGCCCTCCAACGCTGAGTACTCCACGACGTAAGGCTGTGATCAAAAGAGCCAACACAGTGCTCACAATCAATACAGCGACAAGCAACCCATGACTAAGAGCAAGCTCCAAAGGAAGGTTGTGGGAATGACCGTGCCACTGACCAGTGCGCAGGGGATACAGCACGGAAAAAGCTGCCGCACCCCATCCCAACCAGGGCCGTGCCTCAATGAGCTGCACAGCGATGCCCCACTGACTCAGTCGGGTTGACATCAACTCCCGATCTTGGATATAGCGCATGTCATTAAGGCGAGACCAAATACCCTCAGGCACCAATGCGCGAGCCCACTGTTGCAAACCTGAAGGCATCCCAGGCACAACTGCAAACATCACTGGCATTAGCAACAAAGCCATCAATGGCAATAACCAGGGCCAACTAACCGGTCCTAAAACAAAGGGGATCGCAAGCATCAATCCTCCCCAAGCATTGCGGGAATCAGTCAGGATTAATGCGCTCACAACAGCAATAGATATTGCTAAAACCACACTCCGGCGACGTCGATTCAAGGCTGGCTGAAGCAGAGCTGCCAAACAGAATGGCCAAACCAGCGCCAACCAGGCTCCCGCAATATTGGCGTAATCAAATAGGCCCGATAAGCGCCCATGGGGCTCTCCGCCGGGGGTAACAAACCAGACAATCAACCCACCTAACACTTGCCAGGGTCCTTCCCATCCCCACCAAAGTTGGCCAAAACCAGTCAGCACAACAGGCACAGTGCCTGCAACCAAACAGATGGCAGCACGCCTTCGCGCTTCTGCACTCATCAGATAAGGCTGAAAGCCCCAAAAAGCCCAAAAGAATGGCAGCCAGTTGCCCAAGCCCACCAAGCCCAGCTCAACCGAATAAGCCTGAAAGCCACCAACCAGCATCAACAGTGCGGTGAGGAGCAAAGGCCAATTCCAGCGATCCCTCCAAAAGGCTTGTGAGCGCTTGCGGCTGCCTTGAATCAAAGCAACTAGCAAAAGCATCACTGCCAATAAGGCACTCGATGCCAACAAAAACAAGCCAACTTGAAAAGCCAGCCAGCCTGCTCGATTAGCAGCAGCCGGTCGAGATTCCCTAAGCCAACCAACAACCTTCATGCAAAAACAGCCGTACGGCCGCGATAAACCATGACCTGACGGCATAAATGCAATCTCAAGGCTCTAGAAAGAGCCAACCTCTCCGTATCACGGCCTTTACGAATCAAATCATCCACTTCATCACGATGGCTGACATGAGCAATGGTCTGTTCAATAATCGGGCCAGCATCAAGATCCTCAGTGACGTAATGAGCAGTCGCTCCAATCAATTTCACGCCACGATCCCAAGCACGATGATAGGGCTGGGCCCCTTTAAAAGCAGGAAGAAAAGAATGATGGATATTAATAACTGTAGAAAAATTTTGCAAAAAATCACCACTTAGAACCTGCATATATTTCGCCAAAACAGCCAACTCAATCTGATGCTTCTTTAACAACTTCAACATGATTTGTTCCGAATCTGGCTTGGTTTCTGATGACATTGGAACACACTCAAAATGCACACCAAACTGCTGACAAACTGCTTCAAGATTGGGATGATTAGCAATCACAAGCGGAACCTCCATCGGCAATTCTCCACTTTTGACACGCCACAGCAGGTCCAACAAACAATGGCTTTGCTTGCTTGCAAAAATGGCAACCCGAGGCAAATCATCAGAGAAATGAAGCTGAGCCTGCCCGACCAAACGCTCAGCCAGGGCCTGAACAGCAGCAGAAATCGCTTCTCGAGGCAAACCAAAACCTGCAAGGCCCCACTCAATCCGACTCAGAAAAAGGCCCGCCTCAGAATCAGTGTGATGGTCAGCGTGATGAATATTCCCTCCGTTGGCAGCCACCCAACCCGCCAATTCGCTCACCAAGCCCGGACGATCAGGGCAGATGAGCTGAAGAATGACCGTGGTGGAGGGCACGCAAGCTGAAGCCAAAAAACCATTCTCCCGTGAAGACACTTGACCGCAATCAAGCGGCAACTCCCGCACGGGAATCACGCCAAAGCTAGAAGAGCACGTTGATCACCCAAGGCCTTGGCTAGCAAACAAAATCAGAGCAAAGCTAAGAGCGACAGTCCAATGAGCTGCTAACACCAAAACAGCCTCAACGACAATTGCTAACTGAAAAGGAATTCTGAGCAGAACAAGGCATCAATGCGGGTAAAGTCAACAGCGATCTCTGTTCGTTAATCATGCTGAACGCCCTGCGACGACTTGCCGCGTTCTGCATGAGCGTGGCCCTTTGCTTTGGCCTCTTCGCTTGCGGTGGAAACAACGCGATTTCAGCCACCATCAGCGATGACGATATGGCCGTCATTCAACGCCAAGCCGAAGGCTTCCTGCAAAGCCAGGAACGCCTACCAGAATTGGCCAAGCTCGTCAGTGAAGACAACTGGGTCTTTACCCGCAACTTGATCCACGGCCCCATGCAAGAAGTTGGCAAGGAGATGCTTTACATCAACCAACGTTTGCTGCCAGACAATCGAGCCGAAGCTAATCGCTTATCGGCTTCTCTTAAAAAGGCTCTAGCTGATCTTGATGAAGCCGCGAAACTGCAAGATGAAAGCCGCATGCAAAAGGCTTACGGAAATGTCGCTGCTGGTTTCTCTAACTACGCCAGTGTGATCCCTTCAGCCGAGTCCATTAGCTAATCAGAGAAGTTGCTGTTATTGGTGCTGGTGTCATTGGCGCCGGCACTGCTTGGTATCTAGCTGGTCAAGGTCATCAGGTGACTTTGATCGATCCCTACTTGTCCGAACCAATCCAGCGATCAGGTGTCATCTCAGGCACCACAGCCTCTCTGGGTGTGTTGATGGGAAATGTTTTTCGACGTTCGAGTGGACGAGCATGGAGGCTCAGACAAAGGAGCATGGCTCTTTGGCCAAGCTGGATCAATGCTTTGCACACGCAAAAGCACCCCCTCAAATTGCATTCACCCCTAATGCAATTGGCCAAAAGTGAAGCAGAAGCTTCAAGAATGCAAGAGCTAGCTGAACATCGAGCCCCTCTTGGCCTTGAGCGCAGCCCTCCAAACTCCATCAAAGTTCAAGGACTTTGCCTGCCAAAAAACAAATTTGGTGGTCTGATCTCTCATCACGATGGTCGTGTCGATCCACTTGCCCTTCAGGAATGCCTTAGAGCTGCTCTGCTTAAAAGGAGCGTCAAAGCAATCCAAGAATCAGTGCTGCGTGTGGAAAGAAGAGCCTCGACATCTCCTAAACGTTGGCGGTTGCATCTTGCATCTGGAACCCATCTCGATCAGCACACGATCGTGATCTCTGCAGCACTAGGAAGCGAAGCACTACTTCAACCACTAGGCCACTGCAGGCCTCTTGAACCAATCCTCGGACAAGTTCTTGAGTTAGAAGTTGAATCCGAGAGCAATAACTGGGCAGGTTGGCCAGCGGTTTTAGTAAGTCATGGCTTCAATCTGATTCCCCGAGATCGAAATCATCTCTGGATAGGGGCCACTCTCGAGCCTGGTGAACAACCTGATTCAGCCAGTCTCAAAAAAATGCACACCCTGGAAGGAGATGCGCCAAATTGGCTAAAAAGCGCATCGGTTAGCAACCATTGGCATGGACTACGTGGAAAACCAATCGATCGCCCTGCACCGCTACTTGAAACACTCGAACCAGGCTTAATTCTTGCAACAGGGCATTATCGCAATGGCGTCTTATTGGCACCAGCAACTGCAGAATGGGTGGGAGAGCAACTTAAAACAAGCAGCTAACCAGTTAAATTGCGATGAAGTTCAAACAATAATTGGCTGCTCATCAGAGCAGAGTTCAATGCATCCTCTTGTGTCAACAAGCGAATTCAAATGTTACTTAAATGGCCAACTTAATGGCCATTTAAGTGGATTAAGTTACTTCGTCTCTGTGAATTCAGCATCAATAACATCATCGCCAGCTGCACTGCTACCTGCGGGATCAGAACCTGCTGGGTCAGCACCCGTTGCGGCAGCCTCAGCGGCACCGGCTTGCTGATAAACAGAAGCGCCTAACGCATAAAGCTCTTGCTGGAGCTCCTCCAACAAAGACTTCATGGAATCGAAGTCATCCTT
>CATBLW010000215.1 GCA_949486985.1 Prochlorococcus marinus str. MIT 9215 | reverse complement strand
GGATCTCTGCTCGTGCAACTGCTGTTTGAAACCCTGTTCAACGGTGTTGCCATTGGCTCAGTGCTGCTGATGGCTGCCCTTGGATTGGCGATTGTTTTTGGCTTGATGGGTGTGATCAATCTTGCCCACGGTGAGTTGATCATGCTTGGGGCTTACACCACCTACGTGGTGCAGCTGATCTTCAAGCTTCCTGTTTTTCAACCCTTCTACAACCTTTATGTTCTGGTAGCGATCCCGCTGGCTTTCATCGTTAGTGGTGTTGTCGGGATCCTGCTCGAACGCACGGTGATCAGACGTCTCTATGGCAACCCGTTGGAGACGTTGCTGGCCACTTGGGGTGTGAGCTTGATTCTGCAGCAGTTTGTGCGCAGTGTTCCATTGGCCCATGCAGCCGGCGTGGTGCTGATGCTGATGATGGGTTTCTCTCTTCCCCTGCTGCTTCCCTCACATTGGTTTGATGGTTCCAGGGCAAGATTGGCCAGAGCATTTAGCTGGTCGGTGTCTGCTCTGACTGGTGTTCTTTTGGCCGGTGCTCTGGCTTCTCAGATTGGAAAAATCGCTCGAGCTAACTCCCGCAATGTGGATGTCACAGCGCCGGGCTGGATGCGCGGTGGGATTGAGTGGATGGATATCACCTTCCCGGTGCCTCGTCTGGTGATCATCGTGATGACGATCATCTCTGTTGTCGGTGTTACCTGGTTTCTCAATCGCAGTGTTTGGGGAATGCGCATCCGTGCAGTCACCCAGAACCGCTCGATGAGCGACTGCCTCGGCATTCCTACTGACACCGTCGATGTGCTCACATTTGGCATCGGTTCAGGCCTAGCTGGTGTGGCTGGGGTTGCGGTGTCGTTGCTCGGTTCCGTTGGCCCCAACGTCGGCACGTCTTACATCGTTGGCTGTTTCATGGTTGTCGTTCTTGGTGGTGTCGGCAATTTGCTCGGCACCGTGTTGGCCTCATTTGCGATTGGTCTTCTTACTGATCTGATTGGTGCGGGTCGTTTGCTCACGATTTGGCCGACGATGCCAGCACCGCTGGCTGGAACAGTTGAGTTCTTTGCCACCACGAGCATGGCCCAGGTCTTGGTGTTCGCCCTAATTGTGATGTTCCTTCAGTTCCGTCCTGCGGGTTTATTCCCGCAGAAAGGACGCATGGTGGAGGCTTGAGGTGATGTTCCAAGCATTTCAACAGCGCCGCTGGCCTCTGCTCTTGCTCTGGGTCCTGATCGTGGCGGCGATCGTGGCAGCACCTTCGGTGTTGCCGGTATTTCGGCTCAACTTGCTTGGCCGTTTTCTCTCTCTGGCAATCGTCGCTCTCGGGATCGATTTGATCTGGGGTTTTACCGGTCTGCTCAGTCTCGGCCAGGGCATCTTCTTCGCGCTTGGTGGTTATGCCGCAGCGATGTATCTCCAGTTGAACAGCTCTGCGGGATTGCCCAATGGCATCCCCGAGTTCTTCAGCCTCTATGGCGTTGACAGTTTGCCTTTCTTTTGGGAGCCCTTCCGCTCCCCGGTGTTCGCTTTGATTGCCATCTGGCTCGTGCCGGCTCTACTTGCGGCACTTCTCGGCAATTTGGTGTTCAGGAATCGGATCAAAGGGGTTTACTTCTCGATTCTCACCCAGGCAGCTTTGCTGGTGTTTTTCAATTTTTTCAACGGCCAGCAGAAACTGATCAATGGCACCAACGGCCTCAAAACCGATGTCACGGTGTTGTTTGGACAGATGGAATTGGGCTCGGCGGAGATGCAGCGAGGTTTCTTCTGGCTCACCGCCATTGTGGTGATTCTGGTGTGGATGGTTCTGCGCTGGGTTGTGCGTGGTCGCTTCGGTGATGTGTTAATTGCCATTCGCGATGACGAGCCTCGGCTTCGCTTCGCGGGTTATAACCCCACTCTGTTCAAGACGATTGTGTTTGCTATCGCCGGTGGTCTTGCCGGCATCGGTGGCGCTCTTTATACGGTTCAGTCTGGAATTGTGTCTCCCCAGTACATGACCGTTCCGTTCTCTATCGAAATGGTGATCTGGGTAGCGGTTGGTGGTCGCGGAACTTTGGTGGGCGCCATTCTTGGAGCTGTTTCGATCATGTATGCCAAGAGCCTGGTCAGCGAGGCGCTGCCTCAGAGTTGGCAGTTCATTCAGGGTGGACTGTTCATCCTTGTGGTTACAGCGTTGCCGGAAGGTGTGATCGGCTGGTGTCAAGGAGATGGCCCTCGCAATCTGCTCACGCGTCTAGGCGTTTCCCGTCGCATTGGTACTTATCCCCGATTGGAAATGGATGCAAAAGAGGAGGTGAACTCATGACGACGGCATTGCTTGAGCTGCGACAAATCAGTGTCAGCTTTGATGGCTTCATGGCGCTGCGTGATCTCAATCTCAGCCTGAAGCCTGGAGAGCTAAGGGCTGTGATCGGGCCCAACGGCGCCGGTAAGACCACCTTTCTTGATGTGATTACCGGCAAGCTTCGACCAACGGAAGGAGATGTTGTTTTCAAGGGCCGATCTCTTTTAGGCATGCCGGAGCACCGCATTGCCCGTTTCGGTATTGGCAGGAAGTTCCAAAGCCCAAGGGTTTTTGAAAACTTGTCAGTCCGTGAAAATCTCGCCCTTGCTGTGAGTCTTCCAAAGCGACCCTTGTCATTGCTGACTTCTGATCTAACGGCTACGCAGCGAGATCGCATTGACCATCTGATGGAGATCGTTGCGCTTCAGCAACGAGCCAACCAAATGGCTGGTTCTCTCTCCCATGGGCAGAAGCAGTGGTTGGAGATTGTGATGCTGGTTGGCCAGGCTCCCGATTTGCTGTTGGTTGATGAACCTGTCGCTGGCTTGACTGATGAGGAGACAGATCTCACCGCAGATCTTCTCAAGTCTCTCGCTGGTGATCACACTGTTTTGGTGATTGAACATGACATGGAATTTATTCGCCGCTTGGAGACTCAGGTGACTGTTCTTCATCAGGGCCATGTGCTTTGCGAAGGCTCAATGGATCAGATCCAGCGAGATCCTGGCGTCATTGAGGTTTACCTCGGTGCAACGGAGGAGGCTGCTTGATGAGTCAATTTCTCCCGATGCAGTTCCTGATTCTTTTAAGCCGATGACTTTACTCGAGATTCGTTCCCTCAATACCTACTATGGAGAGAGCCATATTCTTCGTGATGTCGATCTCACTGTTAGCCCTGGTGAGATGGTTTGTTTGATTGGTCGCAATGGTGTGGGTAAAACAACCTTGCTCAAATCGTTGATTGGTTTGTTGCGACCTCGCAGTGGTGAGATATCGCTTGAGGGCGAGCAACTCGATCGGCAGGCACCGCATCAACGGGCTCGTGCTGGTATTGGTTATGTGCCTCAGGGGAGAGAGATTATCCCCCATCTCACAGTGAAAGAGAATCTTTTGCTTGGTATGGAGGCGTTGCCGGGAGGGCTTGGCCGCCATAAGCGCATTGATCCAGTGGTGTTTGAGTTATTTCCAATTCTTCAGGAGTTTCTTCCCCGCAAGGGTGGCGATCTTAGTGGCGGTCAGCAGCAGCAGCTGGCTATCGCCAGGGCTTTATTAGGCAAGCCCAAGTTGCTGTTGCTTGATGAGCCAACAGAAGGCATTCAACCCAACATCGTTCAAGACATCGAACGTGCTGTTCGTCGCATCATTTCTGAAACAGGAATAGGCGTTCTTTTGGTTGAACAGCATCTGCACTTTGTTCGTCAGGCTGATCGTTACTACGCGATGCAACGAGGAGGCATTGTGGCCAGTGGCCCGACGAGTGACCTCAGTCAGGACGTTGTTGATCAGTTCCTAAGTGTTTGAGGATTAGCCTCAGGTCGATCGTGAAAGTTTGCAAGTGAGCCTCTTTTGCCTTGGGCTGAACGCAGCGGATCGCGGAACCAGCTCTTGAATCCAACATGCCTTGTTACTAACGGCAAGGCGTTAAGACGTTGCTATCGGTTGATGTTCAGTAGGCAGTGCCAGAGGTTTTCTGGGTCAGGCCATGGGCTGAGCAGTTGATTGTTGAGCTGTGTAATCGGCCTGCAGCTCAAGCTGTTGATCAGCAGCCATTGATCGCCTGGCTCAGGATCGGCTTCGAGTTTGGCCTCTTGCAGCAGGCCTTGATTAAGCCCCTGCTGGCGCATCACGCCTGGTAGGCAGCCACTACTGAGGCGAGGTGTGAGCCATTGACTCTGACGTCTAACGATCAGATTGGCTGTGCTGCCGCAACAGAGCTCGCCAGTTGTGCTTAGTAGGATGGCTTCATCGCAGCCCGCTAGTTGAGCTTCCTTTCGGGCTTGGATGCTCTGATTGTAGGCAAATGTTTTGCATTGGCTTATACGGCTGTTGGCATTGCGCTGCTCATGGCAACT
>CATBLW010000214.1 GCA_949486985.1 Prochlorococcus marinus str. MIT 9215 | reverse complement strand
CATCGTTGCTTTTTGCTACCCGCTCCAATTCGCCAAGATTTCTTTCCAGACGCTTTTTGATCTGAGTCGTTTCCTGTTGATCGATCACCTGCACAAATGTGCTGAGAACGAGATGTGAACGCAGGCGCTCGCGTGCTTCACGATCAACTACACGCGCGTCCTTCGGGGCGCGTTCCTCAACTGGAGCTGGTACACCAGGACGCAAATTCGGCACATCAAGCCATGGCCAGCTGGAGACCATGGCCACTACAAAACAGGCCAGCAGGAGGACGGCCTTCTTGGTTGTCGACCAGCGAAGGACTGGTCGTCGCGGCGACTCGCTGCGCAACCAGTTTCTCCAGAGCCTATTCAAGCGTGGGAGGCGGGCCACAGCAGCAGGAAAGTCGCATAAACGCTAGCTCTCTATTGCAGGCATGCTGGGGAGAGTGTTGGATGCGTGCATGACCTTGAGGCTTGATGGTAAGCAGCTGGCGGCTGAACTGGAACAACGGCTTCAGGCGGAGATCAAGGCTGGACTGGCTTCTGCCGGGAGGCCTCCCGGACTCGCCGTGTTGCGTGTTGGTGACGATCCAGCCAGCGGTGTTTATGTAGCCAATAAGCAAAAGGCCTGTTCACGCATTGGCGTGGTGAGCTACGGGGCTCATCTTCCGGCCAGCACCTCTGAAGCTGATTTGTTGGCCAGTATCAAGGATTTGAACGCTGATCAGCGCGTGGATGGAATCCTTCTGCAATTGCCATTGCCTATGGGCATCGATGAAGGTCCTTTATTGGCAGCAATTGATCCAGAGAAAGATGCTGATGGACTCCACACCCTTAATTTGGGCCGCTTGCTTAAAGGCGAGCCAGGACCAAGAAGCTGTACTCCTGCAGGGGTGATGGCTTTGTTGGCACGTCACCAACTCTCTCTGGAGGGAAAACGAGCTGTGGTAATCGGTCGCAGCATCTTGGTTGGGCAACCGATGGCGCTGATGCTTCAGGCCGCTAATGCCACGGTCAGCGTTGCGCATTCACGCACCCAGGATCTAGCTGAATTAACCAAGCAGGCTGATGTCTTAGTTGTCGCGGCTGGCCGACCGCGGATGCTTGGCGCCGAGCATGTCAAACAAGGAGCCATCGTTGTTGATGTGGGTATTCATCGCCTGCCAGCTGATCCGTCAATGGGACCTGACAGCAAAGGCCGACTGTGCGGAGATGTGCGTGCTGAAGAGGTGGAACCTTTGGCCAGTGCCCTCACTCCTGTACCAGGTGGAGTGGGTCCGATGACCGTGGCGATGCTGCTCGTGAATGCGGTGGCTCGATGGCAGCAGCATTGCGGTTTGCCCTTCACTCTTAAGGATCTGCTCCCGTGAGTTTGGGTGGCCTGAGAGAATCGCGCCAACGAGACATGGTTCATGGTGTCGGCGGTTAGTACCTCCTTCGACTTCCCCGCCTATTTGGCCGCGGCCAAAGCCAGCGTTGAAGAGGCTCTGGATGATTCGCTTGGACCTGAGCGTCCTGAGCAACTCAGGGAGGCCATGCGTTACTCCCTTTTGGCTGGTGGCAAGCGTTTGCGCCCCATCCTTTGCTTGGCAGCTTGTGAACTAGCAGGTGGTGATGCGGCGCAGGCTCTTCCGACAGCAGTGGCTTTGGAGATGATTCACACGATGTCGCTGATTCATGACGACTTGCCCGCCATGGATAACGACGATTTGCGTCGCGGTCGTCCTACGAACCACAAGGTTTATGGAGACGCGATTGCCATTCTCGCTGGGGATGCCTTGTTGACTCGAGCCTTTGAGATGGTTGCCCTGCGCAGTCCAGGTGTGCCCGCAGATCGCTTGTTGAAGGTTGTCGGCGAACTGTCGTTGGTCGCAGGGGCGCCAGGTCTGGTAGGTGGTCAAGTTGAAGATCTCGATTGTGAAGGCAAACAGGTCGATCTCGACACCCTGGAGTTCATTCATCTCCATAAGACAGGGGCCTTACTAACGGGCTGTTTGATCTCTGGTGCTTTGATCGGTGGTGCTGATGAGGATTTGATCGCTGCACTGCGTATTTACGCCAGAGGAATTGGCTTGGCCTTTCAGATCATTGACGACATCCTTGACGTGACGGCCAGCAGTGATGTGCTTGGCAAGACTGCCGGCAAGGATCTTCTCGCCGATAAGACCACTTATCCGAAGTTGCTCGGTCTTGATGAATCCAGGCGACGTGCTGATGCTCTCGTCAACGAGGCCAAGTCCGCACTCGATCCATGGCGTGCCTCCTCAGCACCATTGTTAGCTCTTGCTGATTACATCACCAGCCGAGACCGATGATTCCTAGCGACGCCACTGTGTCTGTATGGCTGCAGCTTCTTGATAATGCCGTTTTGGCCTGGGCCCTCATTGCCTGTGGTTTGGCCCAGCTGTCCAAGCTGATTGTTGAGTTGATCCTTTATCGCCGTTGGCGACCTGCAGTGCTTTTGGAAACGGGTGGCATGCCATCGAGTCATTCAGCCTTGGTCACTGGAGCTGCTGCTGGCCTTGGATGGGTGATGGGCTTTGATTCTCCAGGTTTTGCTCTTGCTGCAACGGTGGCTTTTGTGGTGATGTATGACGCCAGCGGCGTTCGTAGAGCGGCTGGCTTTACGGCGGCAAGGGTGAATCTTTTGCCTGCCGAGGCTTGGCCGACGCCACCGGAAAATCTTCTCAAGGAAAGCCTTGGTCATAGTCGGATGCAGGTGTTGGTAGGCAGCTTGTTCGGTCCAGCGGTGGCGTTGCCAGGACTCGTTTTTGTCGGTTCACCTCTGCATCTCACGCAACTTTTGGGTTTGTCATTGGGGTGATCAAGCCTTCTCCAGATTCAGCATCTACTCAGCTCACTGATGATCAGCAGCAAGCTGAGAAAGCCTTCAGTGCTTGGTTGGAAGGTTCTGAGCCCGGGACGCCTTTCGTTCTCAGTGGTTATGCCGGCAGCGGCAAGACATTCCTGTCGATGCGCTTTCTGCGGCAGGTTGAGGCCAGAGGCCTTTGTTGGACGGTGGTAGCGCCAACTCACAAGGCTGTTGGCGTGCTGCGTCAGGCCCTTGCCTTAGAAGGCCTTCGATCCACTTGGTACCCATCCACCATCCATCGACTATTGAGACTCAAGCTCAAGCGTCAGGGCGATCAGGAGTCATGTGAGCCAACCGATCAGACGGCCCAGTCTCTTGAACAGCTGGGGCTTGTGCTCATCGATGAGGCTTCGATGATTGACAGCACGTTGCTGGGAATTGCTCTGCAATGTGCTCATCCCTTCCGGACACGTCTTGTGTTTGTTGGTGATCCTGCTCAGTTGCCACCTGTTGGGGAGGCTGGAAGCCCAGTGTTTTCGATGCAACGCTCTTGTGTGGCCAGCCTGCAACAGGTGGTGAGGCATCAAGGTCCGGTGTTGCGATTGGCGAGTCGTCTTCGTGATGGTCTTCTTCCCTGTCAGCTGCCTCCTTGCTTCCCGCCAGTTGAAGAAAAGAAGGGCAGGGTGGAATGCCTTGTTCAAAGCCGCTGGTTGGAGCAGGCGAAGGCAGCGCTTCGGCAAGCGGCAATTCAGGACAATCCTGATCAGGCCAGGATCTTGTGTTACACAAATCGCAGCTTGGAACAATTGGTTCCCCATGCACGACGGGCGATTCATGGTGATATGGCCGATCAGTTACCGGTATTACCTGGAGAGGTTTTGATCGCACGCAAGGCGGTTATGGCCCCCGCTTCTCGTAGTGGCGCCGAGACTGGCGAGGAACCCGACATGGTGCTGGGATCAAATCGAGAGGTGGTCGTCCGAGACGTCACTCCGGAACGCTGTGACCTTGCCGAGTTTGGTTTGGAAGGACAAAGCGATTGGTCTGTGCCGGTGGTTGACACCCTGACGGCCAAAGTTCGAGCCGGTGAGCTGGAACTGGAGTTGCGTTTGCTGCCGCCAGTTGGTTCAGAGGGCAGACGCCTGCTCGATGCCACGTTGCAAAGGCTCAGGGTTGAGGCAAAAGCGGCGGGGAAAAGGGATGGGCGCTCTTTATGGCGACGTTTTTTTCTGCTTCGGGATGCCTTCGCATCATTGGGGCCTGCGGCCGTTCTTACCGTTCATCGCAGCCAGGGCAGCAGCTTCGGGGAGGTGTTTGTGGCTGGTGATGTTTTTTGGCCTCAAGACCTCACCTTGAGACGTCAACTGGTTTATGTGGCAGTGAGTCGGGCGCGCACAGGTGTGTGGCTTGTGGGGAAACAAGGAGCTGCTTCCGCACAAGATCGCTGGTTGGAGCAACTCAGATCACAATCATCAGACCGCTGATCCCTTGCCATCCCAGGTAGGCACCCAGCGCAAAACTCACTCCGCCAACGATTAGGTCACCTTTGGCAAATAAAAGTTGCTTCCCGGCTTGCAGCAAGGGAATGACGCGTTCCCTGCCAATGATTACCGCGACAAGGGGGATGAGTAGCAGCAGGCTTGAGCCCAATGTGAAAAACACCAAGCCAACAATTTCTTGCCAGCTGGGGAGGTTTGCAGCTAGCACCACCGCTGAAGTCTTGGCGAATAAGAAAAGATCATCTGGGCTGATGACTTCTGTTAGCGCACCAACAGCGATTAAAAGTGGCAGCGGCAAATTGATAAATCGTTCGACCGTATGGGTCCAGGCGGGTTGTTCTTCCCCTGCAGCAAACGATCGCAAGAGTTCCTTCAAGCCCAATGAGATCAAAGCTCCTCCCCCCAGAAGGTCGAGAGCTGTTCGATGATGAGAGCCTTGAGTCATGTCGAGCACCAAGCTGTGCCCCACCGTCAGCAACAGGATCACTGTGACCAGGGTTGTCACGATCCAGCCCGTCACGAACCAACTTCCCCGCTGAATCGGTTTAGGCCCTAGCAGGAGGAGAAGCAGGACACCTAAATGCACCGGTGAGAGCCCTAAGCCGGTGCCGAAGGCCAAGAGTTCGGCCCAGAGGGTGGTATCAGCCATAGAGCTGGTTAGACATTTTGAAATTTTCGCCGATAGTCAGGCACTTAAGACCTCAAGCCAGAGCCATCAGCTGTTCTCGTCAGAGTCTGTCAGCAGGATGTGCATTCCAGCGCGTGATCACACGTTGCTCACGCTCGAAGCCAAGGATGCAGATGCTGCCAGTGGTGAGCTTGAACAGTCGTCCGCCTGCGGCGCCAAGACCAAGCCACGTGCCTGTGAGAGCTCGAAGAATGTGACCATGAGCGAACAAGGCGATATCTCCAGAACCTTCAAAGTCGAGGCATTGTTCAATCACACGCCTACAGCGAAGCTGCACTGCTGCTGCATCCTCTCCATCAGGGCAACCGTCGTTCCAAACTGTCCAGTTGGGCACGGTCTGCCGAATCTCTTTCGTTGTGATGCCTTCATAGTTGCCGTAGTTCCACTCGCTTAAATCGCTAAGGATCGTTGGTGATTCCGAGAGCCCACTTAACGCACAGGTGCGTTGGGCTCGTTGCAGGGGAGAGGCGTAGACGGCAGCAAACTTCACTCCTTTGAGTACGGGTGCCAGTGCTCTGGCTTCTGCCTCTCCCTCCTGCAGAAGTGGAAGGTCGGTGCTGCCGGTATGACGCCCTTGGCGTGCCCATTCGGTGGCCCCGTGGCGAAACAGCCAGAGTTGCCTGTTATCCATCAACAGACAATCACTGCTCTCTTTTGAGTCCATGACTGTGTTCTCAGTAATTAATATCATGCTAGACTAGCGGCATTCCAGCAAGCTCCCTGCAAAAGGAGCAACGATTTATGCCAAGTGTGCTAGTCAAAGAAAAGGTTCTCGATGGCCGTGGTGAAGTTGTTTCGTATAAGCATGCACCTGGAATCTATGTATATCGCGAATGGATTAAAGAAAGAAGATCTTATAGAAGTAAACAATTAACTGGAGCTAGAAATCTAGATGATGCTAAAGCTCAAGCATTAGAAGTTGCTTTTAAATTTGCCGGCAAGTCTGATCCAGCTAACAAAAAAGAACAGAAGGCTTTAGACAAGAAGCTAAGAACAAAAGATATACCGATAGCAGTTGAGGAATACTTAGATCACCAGAGGAAAAGAGTTGATGCTGGTATTATTCAAGAGAATACATACGAAAGAAAAGCTGGCACGCTAAGGAATCATTTAATCCCTTACCTGGCTGCTGAAGGTGTAGTTAAAACAAGGCAAATTAATGAGGTATCATTTCAGAATTATCTAATCTATAGAAGAGGAAAAACTAAACTAACTTGGAGTCAAGAGATATCAGGAATAAAAGAGTTCTTATCTACTTGGCTGGTAAAGAATCGACTGATCGAGCCTGAAGTAGTAGCTGATAAGAATCTATTCCCAAGTATAAAGATCAGACAGGATGATTTAACTGCCAACCCAGCAATCAATGACGAAGACTGGAGTGCATTGAATAAAGAGATCCGGAGTTGGGTGAAGTTAGGTGAAAAGCACAGCAATCATCGTGTACATCTTTGGAGAACGTTGTTCTGGCACTTCACGCTCATTGCTAAAAACACAGGTGCTCGCTGCGATGAATTAAGGAAACTAAGATGGAAGGATGTAGAAGTTCGTGACGTTGGTAGAATATCGGCAACTAAGAAAAGGGAAGAGATTGAAGAGCTAGAGGCAGAAGGGATAGATGTTTTAGATGATGTAAATGTAGATAACACAGCATGGGCTGAATCTCCTGAAGCTTTTGGAAGAGAGGAAAGGCTAATTGCATATATCAATGTAACCTCAGGGAAAACAGGTGCATCTAGAGAAATTCCAACTTCTATTGGTTACGCATTCATTCGCTGGAAAAACTACATCAATCAATACTATTCAGAACATGAAATGAATAGAAGAGTAGAGCCTAATGATTTAGTGTTCGGGAATATTAATAACGACGTGAAGTCGTATTATCATCAGAGTTATGGTGAAGCT
>CATBLW010000213.1 GCA_949486985.1 Prochlorococcus marinus str. MIT 9215 | reverse complement strand
CTGGTAAAGATCATGGGTGAGATAGCTGGCACCCCAGTTCACCGAGGTACTCACGGTGCTCATAAAGGCCGCAACCAGCGACACAACCACCAGGCCCAGAATCACCGGAGGTAGATAACGCACTGCCAAGATCGGATAACTGAGCTCCCAGTCACCACCAGGTGGAAGCAGAACCAGAGCAGCAAGTGCCACCACCACCCACAACCAGCTACGCAACAAATAATTGACGACTAGAAACACCCAGCCGGCCAACTGGGCCTGACGCTCATCTCGGGTAGCCAGCATGCGCTGAATAAATTCACCGCCACCGTCACTGCGACGAAAGCTCCACCACTGCAATGTCAGGTAGGCCAAGAAGGTTGCAACACTGATTTGGGCTCCGTCGATCCACCTAAAGCCCATCCCAGCTGGAGCCTCCCAGCTGAAGCCCCCCTCGCTCCAGGGCCATGTCCAGCTGAAGCCCCCATCACTCCATTGCCATGGCACCAGAGAGAGAAGTTCCGGTCGACCCAGATCGCTGATTTTGGAGAGCATCGCCTCCATGCCACCGGCGGCATGCACCGCAGCCCAGGCCACGGCCAGAGCTCCGAGCATGGCCAGCACAAGTTGCACGAAATCGGTGACCACCACCGCCCAGAGACCACCAGCGACCGTATAGATCAGCACGAAAGCTGCCACCACCACCAGCAGTGCCACGGTGTCGGTCACTCCCCCCAAGGACGCCATCGGCTGATTCGAGACGATGCCAAGCGCTTCCACCACCTTGCGCATCGCCAGGAACGCATAACCAATGCCAATGCAGTTCACCGGCAGAGCGAGAAGGAAGGCCTTGGTCCCCCGCAGCCAGGCGGCGGTTGCTCCGCCATAGCGCAACTCTGTGAAGGCAGCGTCGGTCATCACGCCACTGCGGCGCCACAAGGGTGCAAACACCACAGCCATAGCCACGTGAGCGAAACCGAAACCCCACCATTGCCAGTTCCCTGCCAGGCCTTGCGTTCCAACCAAACCAGCGACATAGAGGGGCGTATCAATGGAGAAGGTGGTCGCCGCCATCGACGCACCCGCTAGCCAGCCACTCAAGCGGCGTCCAGCAACGAAATAATCCTCCTCGCTGCGATTACGACGCGATAACCAGAGCCCCAGAAGAAGGGTTAGCAGCAAGTAGCCAAAAAGGATGATCCAGTCGATGACTGCCATAGCCCTGGGCAAGTGATGGCAGTCTCACTCAGTTGACGTTATTCAGCCGATAGCAGCGTGCTGGCGCCGAAGCTGACCACAAGCTGCGTTCTGATCCAACCCACGGCTAGCCCGCAAACTCACTGCAACGCCACGCCTCTCCAGAAC
Source organism: Prochlorococcus marinus str. MIT 9215 (assembly GCA_949486985.1). Classification (GTDB taxonomy): domain Bacteria; phylum Cyanobacteriota; class Cyanobacteriia; order PCC-6307; family Cyanobiaceae; genus MIT-9215. The sequence continues at coordinate 15,648 of CATBLW010000213.1, read as the reverse complement.
ACTGCGAAAGTTCTCGATCCTTAGACGCGTTGGACGCTGAAAATTTTCCTCATCAATGGGGTTGTAGGCAATCAAATTCACATGGCTCTGAAAGCCACCAACCCGATCGGCCAATTCCTCGGCATGCTTGGGATGATCGTTGAGTTCTCCAAGGAGTATGTATTCAAAACTGACTCGCCTACCTGTGAGCTCGAGATAGTGACGGCAATCGTCGAGGAGAGAATCAAAGGGATAGGCACGCGCCGTTGGGATCAAGCGTTCGCGTAACTCCTGATTAGGCGCATGCAGGCTGACCGCCAAGGTGAATTGAGCACGCCCAAGGCGTTTTAAAGCCAACTCAGCCAACGTAGGCAGAGCATTAACCACGCCAACAGTGCTCACCGTGATGCGGCGTTGACCGATGCCAAGTTCATGATTCAAACAATGGATCGCAGCAAGAACGGCTTCGCTATTCAGGAGAGGTTCACCCATACCCATAAACACCACATGGGATGGACGACGATTCATCGCTTCGCCGATACTCAGTACCTGATCGACAATTTCATGGGTGAACAAGGATCGCTGCAAACCCTCCTTGCCAGTTGCACAAAAACGACAGGCCATCGGGCAACCCACCTGACTAGAGACACATACCGTTAAGCGCTGCTCAGTGGGTATGCCAACGGCCTCAATTGTTTCACCATCAGCTGTGGCCAAAAGCAACTTCGTTGTGGAGTCAGTCGCAATGCTGCGATCCAACTCCTGCAACCGTCCCAGGCTTATGCCGCGCTGCTCGAGGGAGTGGCGCCAGCGCTTTGGCAACACCGTAATCGCCTCAAAACTCCTCGCACCCTTCGTATAAAGCCAATCATGCAATTGACGGCCACGAAAAGCTGGCTGCCCCTCCGCAACGGCCCACTGTTCCAGTTCGGCAGCGCTAAGGCCCAGCAAAGTCTTATGGCTACCGCCGTCAAGCGTGAGCCTGTTTGTCACCAGATCAGCAAGCCGTGCCTCAACTTGGCTTCTGCAGCCATCAAGGCCAAGAAACCAAGCATCGCCAGACGACCATTGAGCTTCTCGTTATAAACATGAAAGCCAAAACGAGGCTTTCGACGTTTTGGGACCAGAGTGGGTTCAAGCATGGATAGCGACCTCAACAAAGCAATCAGGGAATCGACAAACCATCGACAGAGATAACGGCAACCAATCACTCATCGGTTTTAAGCAATCCCTCTTCCTGCAAACCCTCAAGCGCAGCAGGATCAGGCAGCTGCTCCTCCTGGAGTTCATTGTCTCCAGATGGACGCGTAAATGCAGCAAAGTTGCTTGCAGCTTCCGGATCAATGCCATGGCGATTACGGGTCGCCTCGAGATCAGCATCACTGGGATCAGCTAGCAAAGACGTTGCACTTGCAACTGGAGCCGCAGGCATTTCAACGGTGTAATCCGGGCGCAGGTTCTGCATGCGTCGATAGCCAGCTGGATCCTCCGCCAGGATGTCCGGGTGAGGCCCTGCTTCTGCCTGTAGCTCTTCAACAAAACCACTGAAACCAGTGCCAGCAGGAATCAGTCGGCCAATGATCACGTTCTCCTTGAGACCACGCAACCAATCGCTCTTGCCCTCAATCGCAGCTTCTGTGAGCACTCTTGTTGTCTCCTGGAATGAAGCCGCCGAGATGAAGCTGTCCGTATTTAGAGATGCCTTCGTAATGCCCAGCAAGACTGGCGTGAACTCAGCCGGCGCACCCCCGGTGATTGACATCGCCTGGTTGGTGTCTTCAACCTGACGCAGTTCAATCAATTCACCTGGAAGCAAGGTGGTATCACCAGCATCCTCAATCCTCACCTTGCTGGTCATCTGACGAACAATCACCTCAATGTGCTTGTCGTCAATCGAGACACCCTGGGACTTGTAGACGTTTTGCACTTCCGTCACCAGACGGTGCTGCAGTTTGGCAATCGCCTCCTGAGCGGCTTCCATCAGAGGCTTACGGCCGCGTAGATCTTCAAAGAAACACTCCAAAAGCTCATGCGGGTTGATCGGACCATCAGTCAGCAATTCACCAGCATTGACCTGCTGAGAATTTCTGACCATCACAGTGCGACCAAGAAGGATCGGGTATTCACCAATGGCATCATCAGCCTCGATCACTGTGACCGTGGTTGATTCATCGTCTTCACCTTGCTTGATCTCGATCGTGCCGGGTTTTTTGCACAACACTGCCGATTCCCTTGGACGCCGTGCTTCGAGCAACTCTTCAATTCGCGGTAGGCCCTGAACGATGTCACCAGTCTTCTGACGTTCAAAGACCAGCAGAGCGAGTCCATCACCCCTCTGCACAAGATCGCCATCGCGAACGTGCAGAACTGAATCAGGGGAAACCATGTATGGACGAGCAAGGCGCAGCGTGATGGCCTTGCCATCGACCGCCTCAACCTCTCCGCAACAGCTAGCGGGCTCATCTTTTGCCAACATCTCGCCATCAACAAATCGCTGACCGACGCTGACCAAGGGAGCTGATTTGCAGGTCACAGTGATGGTGTCTTCATCACGCTCAACGATCAATCGCCTCACAGGATCGCCTTCCTGAACAACAGGCAACTGAGCAACACCTTCTTGCTTGCAGAGAATCTGTGTTGTGGCAACAACATCGCCAGCCTTAACCGCCTGACTGTCTTCGACCTGTAGCTCTGTATGGGTCGAGCCATGACTGGAATCAGAAATCGTGTCACGACGCACCAAGATGCTTTCGAGGATCACCAAACGCAAGCGATCGATGGTCTTGGCGCGTTTATCACGCACAGCCTCAACATCGACAGTCATCTGCGGAGTGGTATCGAAAGTCTCCAAGCTCAACTGTGTTTTAAGCAGCTCAACACCCTCAACTGACTTGATTAATTCACCGTCTTTGAAAGCCAGTCGCTGGGTTGCCTTGACGCCAAGAGAAGGACCCTTGGGTTGCTTCACATGACCGAGCTCAGGCAGTTGGGCTTCATTGGGGATTGTGAATTCTTCCACTGGCCTCAATAACAAGCCAGTGCCCTCAGGTGTTTCAACGGCCTGAACAAACACTGATGCCTCTGCCTTGAGGCCTTTGGCGATCGTTTCTCCAGGGTTAACCATCTGGCCATCACCGGTAAAGCGCTCAATCGCCTTGCTTTCCTTACAAAGATGGAAGCTGCCACTGCGCACGATGATTTCACGCAGGATGTCGTTCTTCTGAGTAACCGTGACAATCCCAGCGGTCTGGCTAAATATGTCCTTCACAACTTCAGTACCGGCCTCAATCCACTGACCGTCTTCAATCATCAACAAGGAGATGTCTTTGTTGATCTCATGGGTCTCCTGAGGAATCCAAAGCAGCGTTCCACCCTTACTCACCTCAAAGCCATTCTTGGCTGAACGCGCTTTTTTAATCGCCAAACCGGGTGCGAATTTCACCAGACCGCCGGTTTGAGTGCGGAAGCGATCATCCGCAAGTTCTGCTACCACCTCACCATTGCCGATCTTGCTACCAGGAACAGTGTTCAGGCGATAGCGAGTACCGTCTTTGGCTTCAAGGTGCCAAATTTCACCCGAATGGGTTGACTCGCCAAGGAGCTTGAAGTCTTTCAAGGTCATCGAGGTGGTCACGATCTGCACTTCTCGTGAATCACCAATCGAGTCGCGCAATCGCACCTCGCCACCAAATTCACTGGCCTGGCTTGCTTCAGCCATAACCTGCCCTGAGGTGACCTTGACATTGCCCTGAACCACAGGCAGGGCATTGGGTGGCAAGTTATACACATCGCCCGCCAATACCCAAAGGCGGCCGAGACGCTGCGCTTTCAGGGTGATGTTGCCCTGACGGTCGGTAACTTCCTTGGGCTGAATCGCACTCTCATAACGAACCTGACCAGCCAGATCACAGATCACATCTTTGGTGGCCTTTTCAACGCTCTTAAGCACTGCACCAGCAGCAATCTGAGCCACTGTTACGTCTGCAGGAATCTCTTGATCTTTGTCGACGAATAGCAAAGATCCATTTGTGATCTCAATCTTCTGAGCGCGGCCCTTGCCTGATGGTTTCACCGTAAGAGTGAAGTCGACTTCAGCCTGCTGGGCCTCAACACCATGAGGAGTGCGGTAGCCACGCACACGAGCCTTCGGACCAAATTCAACGGTGCCAGCAACCGTGGAACGAACAACACCTGTCTCTGCAGTGGAAACACCACCGGTGTGGAAGGTCCGCATGGTGAGCTGCGTACCAGGCTCTCCAATCGACTGAGCCGCAATGATGCCGACGGCTTCACCGAGGTCGACAAGCTCGTTATGGGCCAAAGCCCAGCCATAACACTTGCGGCAAACAGAACGGGTGGCTTCGCATGTCAATGGTGAACGCACCATCACCGCAGTAATCCCGGCTTTTTCAAACCGCTTGGACAGCAATGGGTCGATTTCCTTGTCGCGCTCAGCAAGGACTTCCTCATCGGCGCTAATCACCTGCTCTGCAGTAAGCCGTCCGACCAGGCGACTGCCGAAACCACCATCTTCGAGCTTCACAGCGATGGCTCGTGTCGTGCAGCAATCGTCCTCACGAACAATCACGTCTTGCGCGACATCAACCAAGCGACGGGTGAGGTAACCAGAGTCGGCCGTACGTAGAGCCGTGTCCACAAGACCCTTACGCGCTCCATAGGAGGAGATCACGTACTCCGTAACTGTTAAACCCTCGCGGAAATTGGTGCGGATCGGCAAGTCAATGATCTCGCCTTGCGGATTGGCCATCAAGCCACGCATGCCCACCAGCTGTCGCACCTGAGACATATTTCCTCGGGCGCCAGAGTTGGCCATCATCCAGACCGAGTTCAGCGGATCGTTCTGGTTGAAGTTCTTCTTCACGGCGTCGACAAGACGCTCATTGGTCTCTGTCCAGGTGTCAATCACCTTCGTATGACGCTCAACCTCTGTGATTTCACCAAGTCGATAGCACTCTTCTGTCGTGGTGATCTGCTCCTCAGCCTGTGCAAGCAAGTCCTTCTTCGCCGCAGGCACCTTGAGATCATCCACGGAAATGGATACAGCTGCCTGGGTGGCGTAGCGGAAGCCAAGATCCTTGAGATTATCCGCCATTGATGCGGTTACAGCCGTCCCATGGTGCTTAAAAGCCCAAGCCACCAATTGCTTGAGACCCCTCTTATCCACAACCCGATTGCGGAAAGGAGGCGGTGTTTTCGGCAACGCTTTCGCCGCAATTAAAGCGGCTTTCTTTGCAGCTTTTGCCTTCGCACTCTTCGATTTAGAAGACTTGCTGGAGGACTTGCGAGCTTTAGGAGTGGTTGAGGTCATGATGGCTACGCGCGGATCAGTTCAGGAAGGGAAACAGAAGAATTGGCTGTTAATCAGGCGGAGGCCACCGCATTGATAATCGTGTGATTCATCACGACGCGGCCCACGGTGGTAAGGATGTAACGACTAATCAGTGCGCCGTCTTCATCGAAGCGGTCCCTGCGATAAGTCCACTGCTCAAATCGCGTGCCATCGCTGAGGGTGTCTGCCTTCAAAGGCTCTTGAAGCTCATCTTCATCCTCAACCTCACCGTTAAAACGCACCCATAGCCACTCATGCAAGCTGATGCGTTTGTCTTCAAAGGCATGGATGGCGTCATCTAGACCAGCAAAAGTTTTCGACTGATCACCAAACTCGGGCATTTGATAGTCCGGCTGAATCGCCGTGAGGTAATAGGAACCAAGCACCATGTCCTGAGATGGCGTGACAATTGGCTCCCCCGTCGCCGGAGAAAGAATGTTGTTGCTGGCCAGCATCAACATCCTTGCTTCTGTCTGTGCCTCAATTGCTAATGGAACATGAACGGCCATTTGGTCGCCGTCAAAGTCAGCGTTGAAAGCGGGGCAAACCAAAGGATGTAACTGAATGGCACGACCAGCAACCAACTTTGGCTCGAAAGCCTGAATACCAAGGCGATGCAAGGTTGGCGCTCGGTTCAACAGGATCGGATGCCCCTCAATCACCTCCTGCAACACCTGCATCACCTCATCATCAGCGCGTTGAATGAGCTTCTTGGCCGCTTTGATGTTGTTGACGATGTTCTGACGAATCAGTCGATGAATAACAAACGGCTGAAAGAGCTCGATCGCCATCTCTTTCGGCAGACCGCACTGATGCATCTTGAGCTTGGGGCCAACAACGATCACTGAGCGACCGGAGTAATCAACACGCTTACCGAGCAAGTTCTGGCGGAAACGCCCCTGCTTGCCCTCGATGATGTCACTCAGAGACTTCAAGGGTCGGTTGTTGGCACCAACAACTGTTCTGCCGCGGCGACCGTTATCGATCAGGGCATCCACAGCTTCCTGAAGCATCCGCTTTTCATTACGGACGATGATTTCAGGCGCAAGAATTTCCTGCAATCGAGCCAAGCGATTGTTGCGGTTAATCACCCGGCGATAGAGATCATTCAGGTCAGAAGTTGCAAAGCGCCCACCATCGAGTTGCACCATCGGGCGCAAATCGGGAGGAATCACTGGAATCGCATCCAAGACCATCCACTCAGGCCTTGCATTGGTAGCGATGAAGTTATCAATCACACGCAATCGCTTGATGAGTTTTGCGCGCTTTTGTCCTTTACTACCGGCAATGTCCTCTCTCAGTTGTTCAGCAACCTGTGCCAACTCAAGATCTTCTAATAATTGCTTTAAAGCTTCCGCACCAATGCCAACAACCGGTTCATTCTCAATCGTTGAATCTTCTGCATAAATCTCATCCTCAATCTCCAGCCACTCATCTTCAGTGAGTAACTGCTTGTACTTAAGGTCTTGATGATCACCTACATCAAGAACTACATAACAGTTGAAGTAAACAATCTGCTCAACATCGCGCAAGGGCATATCCAGCAGGATTGCCACATAGCTAGGGATTCCCTTCAAGTACCAAACATGGGAAACAGGTGCCGCAAGCTTGATAAAGCCCATCCGATGACGACGGACCCTACTTTCGGTGACCTCTACACCACATCGTTCACACACGATCCCTCTGTGGCGAACACGTTTGTATTTGCCACAATGACATTCCCAATCCTTGGATGGGCCAAATATTTTCTCGCAAAAAAGCCCATCCATTTCGGGCTTAAGTGTGCGGTAGTTAATCGTCTCAGGCTTGGTAACTTCTCCAACAACCTGGCCATTTGGCAAAGTGCGTTGGCCCCACTCCATCACCCGATCGGGTGATGCAAGCGTGATCTTGACGTAATCGAAGTGGTTCTCGGTACGAAGGTTGCTGTTGGTCATGAACGAATCGTGAGCGGTTTAGGAAACGAAAAGCAGTCAGGAGAGGGAGTTAATCGTCGTCATAATCCGCGACGCCGAGTGATTCGTAAGTCGGTCGACTTGGAGTGCTCCGGCGTGGATTCACATCCTGCATCAGATCGACTTCCTTGCCTTCATCGGTATAAACAGCAATGTCGAGTCCGAGAGACTGAAGCTCTCGCATCAACACCTTGAAAGACTCTGGGGTACCAGGCCTTGGGATGGGCTTGCCTTTAACGATGGCATTGAGAGCCTCATTGCGACCCTGCATATCGTCGGACTTAACTGTCAACAATTCCTGCAAGGTATAAGCAGCGCCATAGGCTTCAAGCGCCCAAACTTCCATCTCACCCAAACGCTGTCCACCTTGCTGAGCCTTGCCACCAAGAGGCTGCTGGGTCACCAGTGAATAAGGGCCAGTGGAACGGGCATGGATCTTGTCATCCACCAAGTGGACAAGCTTGAGAATCTGCGCATAGCCAACTGTGACCGGCTGATCAAAAGGTTCACCACTACGACCATCAATGAGCTGAAGCTTGCCAGGGTTATCAGGGTTGTAGACCCACTCTTTGCCTGGCTGTTTAGCAGCCTCTTTTAAATAAGCCTGAACGGTCTGCTGAGATTTCTCAGGACCATACATTTCATCAAAAGGAACCACTTTGAATCGACAATCAAGATTCGCCGCGGCCCAACCCATTAAACATTCAAAAACCTGGCCAACATTCATCCTGCTTGGCACACCCAAAGGATTCAGGACAATGTCAACTGGCGTTCCATCTGGCAAGTAAGGCATATCTTCGCGAGGAAGAATCCTGCTGATGATGCCCTTGTTGCCATGCCGGCCAGCCATCTTGTCGCCAACCTGAATCTTGCGACGCTGCGCAACATATACGCGCACAACCATGTTTGCGCCTGGTGGCAGCTCATCACCCTGCTCACGGGTGTAAATACGAACGTCAACAACTCTTCCGCGCTCAGTACTAGGAACGCGCAGAGAGTTATCACGAACATCTCGAGCCTTCTCTCCGAAAATGGCTCTCAGAAGCTTCTCTTCAGGTGGCTGATCTGATTCACCTTTTGGCGTTACTTTGCCGACAAGAATGTCTCCACTTTCAACGAAAGCACCAATACGGATGATGCCCATCTCATCTAAATTGCCTACACTTTCCTCAGCAACATTGGGGATCTCACGCGTAATTTCCTCAGGGCCTAGCTTTGTCTGTCTGGCCTCAATCTCATATTTCTCAATATGCACAGATGTATAGAGGTCGTCTTTAACTAAGCGCTCACTAACCAAGATTGCATCTTCATAGTTGTAACCCTCCCAGGGCATATAAGCGACCAAAACATTCTGACCAAGAGCAATCTCACCACCTTCACAGGCCGAGCCATCAGCCAAAACCTGGCCCACAATCACCGGGTCGCCTTGGTGAACGATTGGCCGCTGATTCAGGCAGGTATCTTGATTCGATCGCTGATATTTCTGCAGGTAGTGGGTGTGATCAACACCCTCTTCATCACGAACAACAATGGCAGTGGCATCGACAAACGTCACAGTGCCGTTGACCCGAGAGATCGGAACCATGCCGGAGTCTCTCGCTACTTGAGTTTCCAGCCCAGTTCCAACCAAAGGACGCTCAGGTCGCAACAACGGCACAGCCTGACGTTGCATGTTGGAGCCCATCAGGGCCCTGTTGGCATCATCGTGTTCCAGGAAAGGAATCAGCGACGTCGCCACTGAAATCACCTGAACAGGTGAAAGCTGCACGTAGTCAACTTGCTCTGGCGGAACTTTTTCAAAGTCCTGGCGATAACGAACCGGAATCAATTCGGCGAGGATTTGCCCATCAGCATCGGTGGCCACATCACCAGGAGCAACGCGACATTCATCCTCCAAATCGGCAGATAAATAGATGGGTGCTCCTTCCTTATTTAGGCGGCCGTTCTCAACCTTCCAGAAAGGGGTTTCAATAAATCCGTACTGATTAACTCGAGCATGAGTAGCTAGAGAATTAATCAGACCAGCATTGGGGCCCTCCGGGGTTTCGATCGGACAAAGGCGACCGTAATGCGAGGGATGGATGTCGCGTACAGCAAATCCAGCTCGCTCACGAGTCAATCCACCTGGACCCAAAGCTGAGATACGGCGTTTGTGAGTCAACTCAGCCAAAGGATTGGTTTGATCCATGAACTGACTCAACTGACTGGAGCCAAAGAACTCCTTAACAGCTGCAACGAGAGGCTTTGGATTCACCAACTGGGCAGGAGTCAGAGAATCTGTCTCACCAACCGTCATCCGTTCTTTAATAATCCTCTCAAGACGATTAAGGCCAACACGAACTTGGTTTTGAAGCAATTCGCCGACCGAACGAACACGACGATTGCCCAAGTGATCAATGTCATCAAGGCTGGCGCCGCCAACATCGAGTTCCAAATTGATCAGATAATCAAGAGTAGAAAGAACATCTTCATGGGTCAACGTGCGGACGGTATCTGGAATCGTCAAACGCAACTTCTTATTGATCTTGTAGCGACCAACACGGCCCAAGTCATAACGCTTTGGATCAAAGAAGCGTGTCTGCAGAAGCTGCTGACCACCACTTACAGAAGGGGGCTCGCCAGGGCGTAGTTTCTTATAGAGCTCTAAAAGAGCTTGATCCTCAGAGCTAATTCCTTCCTCATTAGCCGCCTCAATTGACTTCTTATAATATTCAGGATGGCGAAGCTTATCGATAACATCGTTATCAGAAAGGCCCATCGCTCGCATGAGAACATGAGCGTTGATTTTCCGGGTCTTATCAACCCTTACGTGCAATAAATCGTTCTTATCCGTTTCAAACTTCAGCCATGCACCGCGATTAGGAATAACACTGGCATTGTAGGTTCTGCGGCCATTCTTATCCTGCTCATCTTTAAAATAAACCCCCGGACTGCGAACAATCTGATTGACAATTACACGCTCGGCACCATTGATGATGAACGTGCCTCGCTCTGTCATCAATGGCAGTTCACCAATGAAAACTTCCTGCTCTTTAATCTCTCCAGTTTCTTTATTAACAAGTCGACAAGTGACATACATCTGAGAAGCGAACGTCGCATCACGGCGCTTAGCCTCTTCGACATCATGCCGGGGCCGCTTCAAGCGATACTCACTGCCAACAAAATGCAGCTCAAGCTTGCCGGTGTAATCGGTAATCGGAGAGAAGCTTTCAAGCTCCTCAATCAAGCCCTTGTCTAAAAACCACTTAAAACTAGCCCTCTGAACCTCTACCAAATCAGGCAGATAGGTAGCGGTCTTGGCGACCTGAATCGCGCTGCTGCTCATGCGGAGACCTGCAGTGGTGAAGTAAGGAGAGACGGGACTGACAACAAGACAACTAGCCTGAACAACGATTACTTATGGCTTCAAAGGCAACAGCAGCCGCTCCCTGTTCGCCAGGGAACGGCTGTCTTGCTATTGAGCTCAAAGATCTCGGGTCAGAACGGCTGACTTCGACAATGCACCGGAAGGGGATGGGCGGCTTTGGAAGACTGCGATACAGGAGCACCGAGACTCAGCCAAGCCAATAAAACATCTTACACTTCATAACGAGAAGCCTGTTGCCAATACTTTGGATTCAAGGCAATGCGAACAGTCTTCTCGCGTTAGCCGTACTGCTCCGAGCGATTGAAGCCATTGGCTCGCCGCGCAGCTCAGCCACTCGAACGGCAACAGCCTCTACATAGGCAGGCTCATTTCTTTTGCCTCTTCGAGGCACTGGCGCCAAAAAGGGGCAATCAGTTTCAACAAGGAAGCGGTCCTCCGGCACCTGCCGGGCACAATCATGGGTGGCTTGCGCCTTAGGGAAGGTGACCGTCCCACTAAAACTGATGTAAAGGCCCAACTCCAGAAAGCTCTCCATCTCCTCGACTGTTCCTCCCCAACAGTGCATCACTCCTTTCAGGGATTGGCCCTGCTGATGCCTCTGACGAAGCTCCGCCAACATTGGAGTGGCCGCATCTCGACAATGAATAATCACTGGCAAGTCCAACTCCAGAGCGAGGTCGAGCTGGGGACGCAACACATTCAACTGCTGTTCGAGATTCGAATCACGAAACAAATCAAGCCCAAGCTCACCAATCGCCACCACTCTTTGATCAGCGAGAGCTGCGCGTCTCAAAACATCCTTGGTCTCGCCCTGCCAATGCTTGGTATCGAGAGGATGCACTCCTACTGAATAGCGCAATTCCGGGAAACGATCAGCCAAGGCACGAATCGCCGGAATTTCTGCCGGCTCAACACAGGCATGCAGCAAGCTTGTGACTCCCGCCTCTCGCCAACGGGACGCCACTTCATCAAGGTCGTCATCAAAATTGCGAAAGACGATATGGCAGTGACTATCGATCAGCTGAGGTGTCGTCACCGAGAACTTCAACGGAACTGAACAGCCATTCTGCCGGGCTTCCCTTTTTCAAGGGTGAATGCTCAACAGAATTGGCTCAGAAACACTCGTCGGAGACGAGTTTTAAGTGGTTGCAGCAGGCTCGATCACCTGTTTAACCGCTGCACTAAGACGAGACTTCTGATTCGCTCCTGTATTGCGATGCATAACCCCACGCTTAACCGCCTTATCAATCTTGCTAAATGCCGCATTCATGCTTGCCTTCACACTGGCTTTTGCGTCATCCCCAGGCTCCTTCGAATAGTCACCGCAAGCAGTCATGCAGCGCTTCATCAGGGTGCGCAAGGCAGACCGATAAGACTTGTTCTCGAGTCGGTTGCGCTCAGCAATCAGAACGCGCTTCTTGGATGACTTGTTATTGGCCACAGAGCCTTGATCTAGTTAGACAATCCAAGACCATAACCCAGAGACACTTCATTCTGTTCTGGCTAGCGGTGAAAGTCCGACCTTTCCAGGGCAAACAAGCAAGGCAGGCTCTAGCTTGATCTCAGTTTTGGCTTGCAGGCTTTGGCAGAGAGAAGCCATTTGGCACATAGCAGCCATACAGAACCAGAAAACTCCGCAAACCTGATTCGGTGCATTAAGGATCGAGCTCAGGCAAAGGATGAACTTGTGCGGCTGGCAAGTCGCACAACAGGCAGCAGCCAAAAGCAAGCCATGGCAACAGTCGAGGAGATCCTCGAACATGTTCGCCGCGATGGTGACCAGGCTCTAATCAGCTACACCGAACGCTTTGACGGCTTTCGCCCAGACCCTTTAACCGTTTCCCCTGAGAGCCTTGAAGAGGCCTGGCGGGACACCCCCAGCAGCCTTCAGGATGCTCTTGAGCTCGCCCATCGCCGAGTCCAAGACTTCCATCAACGTCAGCGTCCGATCGATCTGATGGTGGAAGGCGTTCATGGAGAACGGCTTGGCCGTCGCTGGCGTCCTGTACAAAAAGCAGGGATCTACATTCCAGGTGGGCGAGCGGCTTATCCCAGCACTGTTCTGATGAACGCCATCCCTGCACAAGTTGCAGGAGTTGAGCGACTCGTGATGGTTAGCCCAGCTGGCCCCGATGGTCAGCTCAACAAGACAGTCATGGCTGCTGCTCATCTGTCAGGAATCCGCGAAGTGATTCGCATCGGAGGAGCGCAAGCCATCGCAGCCCTGGCCTATGGCACCGAAACAGTTCCTCAGGTCGATGTGATCAGTGGTCCTGGCAATCTTTATGTCACGCTCGCAAAAAAAACGGTTTACGGGCAAGTTGGCATTGACTCCCTCGCCGGCCCCAGCGAGGTGCTGGTGATTGCCGACCACAGCGCACGGGTTGAACAAGTTGCCGCTGATCTTCTCGCGCAGGCTGAACATGATCCCCTTGCTGCGGCGATCCTGCTCACCACAGACGAGGCACTGGCCAAAGCTCTACCCGCCCAACTCAGCGCTCAGCTACAAGGGCACCCAAGACAGGAAATCTGCAGGGACTCCCTCCGCAATTGGGGCTTAGTCGTGGTCTGCGACGACTTGGAAGGTTGTGCAGAACTTAGTGATCTGTTCGCACCCGAACACCTTGAACTACTTGTGGAACGCCCCCAGCCTCTTGCCGAGCGCATCAAAAACGCCGGTGCCATCTTTATTGGTCCATGGACACCAGAAGCCGTGGGGGATTATCTGGCAGGCCCCAACCACACCCTGCCAACTTGTGGGACGGCACGATTTAGCGGGGCACTCAGCGTTGAGACTTTCCTGAGAAACACATCTCTGATCGAATTCAACAAAACGGCTCTAGAAGCCACCGCTGCTGCTGTGCAGGAATTAGCAGCAAGCGAAGGCTTACACAGCCATGCTGAATCGGTAAGAATCCGCTCAGCTATTGCTTCTGAAGACGACGCACACCCGCGGCACCATCAGCAATCTGACCAACCAAAACCTCATCGGTAACGTTGACGAATAAGCCGTTCTCGAGCACACCAGGAATGTTATTGATCCGGCTCTCCAGAGCCTGCGGGTCTTCAATGCCTCCAGCCATGCTCACATCCAAGACCAAATTCCCCTGATCGGTTACCACCGGTCCAGCCTTGCGCTGAGCCATCCGCAAATCTGCGAGACCACCAAGCTCCGCCAGCTCTCTTTGAACCTGCCGCCAAGCTTCAGGAAGAACCTCGACCGGAAGGAGGAAGTCAAGATTCAGACGATCAACAATCTTGGTTGAATCGACAACGACAACAAAGCGATCTGCACGCCTTGCCACCAGCTTCTCCTGGACATGGCATGCACCACCGCCTTTGATCAACTGAAAAGCAGGATCCACTTCATCGGCACCATCGATGGCTAAATCGATGCGGTCAACCGCTGAGAGACTGAGTACAGGGATGGCCAACTCTGCCGCCATAACGGCTCCCTGAAAGGAGGTTGTCACGCCAACAATGTCCTTAAGTTCACCAGAGGCAAGCTTGGCTCCAAGGCCTTGGATCATCAAAGCCGCCGTTGAGCCTGAGCCCAAGCCAAGAATCATTCCATCCTTGATCTGTTCAACGGCAGCCGAAGCCACCGCCTGCTTCATTTGCGTTTGAAGGTCTGCCATCGTTTCGGAATCATCGGCGCGACCGTAGCAAAATATTCAGCTAAAGCCAGTTCATTCAGATCAGCGCAGTTAATTCAGCCAAGGCCCTTGAATTCAGCCAAGTCCCGTGAATTCAGCCAAGGCCAGGTAAGGCAGAAGGCTTCACCGTTAAATGCATGGCTTGGCCATTGCGATTGATCTGTAGAGAGAGAGGCGCTCCAATCTCTGCTTGGTCGACCTGATGGAGCAACGCCTGGGGATCAGGAATCGGCGTTTCTCCGACAGCGACAACAAGATCACCCCTTCGCAGGCCTCCTTCCTGAGCAGGGCTGTCGGGGAGAACGCTCTGCACTAAAGCACCAGAAAGTTCAGGCAGTTCGACAAGAGCATTGGGGTCGCGATTGTGCTCTCTGGCGATACGCGCCGTTAGAGGTACCAACTGAACCCCCAAATAGGGGTGAACGACTTCACCACTCGCCAATAACTGCTCGGAAACGTGACGAGCCAAGTTGATTGGAATGGCAAAGCCCAAACCTGCACCTGGGCCAGATCGCACCAACGTATTGATTCCAATCACTTCCCCTCGACCATTCACGAGAGGACCACCAGAATTGCCAGGGTTGATAGCGGCATCAGTCTGAATCAAATCCAACCGCTTATCGGAAAAGCCAAGGCTGCTGATATTGCGATGCAAGCTGCTAACGATTCCAAGGGTGACTGTTCGTTCGAGGCCATAGGGAGTGCCTAAGGCAATCGCCCAGTCGCCAACTTCTAGGGCTTCCGAATCACCTAAGGGTGCGGGCTTGGGCCGATTAGCCCCATCCAGCCGTACCAACGCCAAATCGGTCACAGGATCACTGCCAACCACGACACCATCACGCTGGTCGCCATCGGCCAGGGTCACGCTGACGGCATCAACCCTCTCAACAACATGGGCATTGGTGAGAACAAGACCTTGATCATCAATGACAACTCCAGACCCTTGGCCTCGCTCATGCTCTGGCCCAAGCCCAGGCTCACCAAGGAGATCTCTCAGCAGTGGGTCAATCAATGTGGGGTCAAACTGCTGGCGCGGCACGGTGCGTTCGGTATCTATACGGACGACGGCTGGAGCCACTCCTCGCACCGCCTCAGCCACAAAACTGTGACCACCCTGTTGCCCCAATCCGTCCCCAGCCCAAGCGGGCAAGCTGCCTAGAGCAAAAAACAGCAAAAGCGTCGTCAAACTGCTGACAAGATTTCTCAATACTTGGCTTCCCTGCTGGAACAGCAATCGAACTGAAATCATGGGAACGAGGCTAGAGCCAAATTGACCAACTAGGCGACACCGATACCGCAATCAATCCCATACAGCCTTACCCCCGCCATCAAAAAGCCGCT
>CATBLW010000212.1 GCA_949486985.1 Prochlorococcus marinus str. MIT 9215 | reverse complement strand
TCTGAGTTCATGCTCATTCCTTCTTCTCTTTAGCGCAAGCAAGACAACCCCCATTGATTCGATAAGGAGACAGATGCCCCTTTAGGCATTTTAGGCCTCGAAAAAAATGTTTTTTTCCGAGTTCTCTGGCGTGTGCATCTGTAAGCGGTAGTTCAAGCCAATCGTTAGGAACGACACCGTTTAATTGCTTTCTTGTTGTTGTGGCTTCAATCCTTCTTTGTTTCTCTTCTCGATCATTTTTTTCGCAAACTCCTTCTGTTGCATATTCTCTGGCGCATTCCCTGCATTCGGTTACATTTTTCTTTTTTCTGATTTTGTGCGACAGCGAGTCGCTTGCTACTTCGCGTTCTTGGCCGCATTGGCAGCGGCACCACCAATAGGCATTGCCTGCAGCTGTTCGTCGTTCTGACAAGCGAATGACGGAGAGTCTTCCGTAAACCTCTCCAGTTCGATCGCGTGGTTTGCTTGGCATTCACTCATTCTATGTGGCCTTAACAATTAATTCTGTAACTAATACCTTCCAAATCTGCATCTTTTCATTATTCAGTTAAATATTACCAATTCCTCGGCTCTGATCTTCGATAGACAAAACCTCTCATTGCTCTGCTGTGATCTGTTCCTGTTGTCTCTTGCTAGCTATTCGGGATTGAGCAGTTAGTCCCTGAACGAATGTACTTTTTATACTCAGTTCTTGAGCTTCATTACGTTGTCTTCCCTTAGCCATTTGCTATTGAGGGAATCTTTTGATTAGGAACGGAGAGGGTGGGATTCGAACCCACGATGCCCTTGCGGACATGCTGGTTTTCAAGACCAGAGCCATCAACCACTCGACCACCTCTCCTTGAGCTTGCAGCAGCTGTGGCTACTGCAAGCACCATCGTAAGCATCTACCCGACGCTCAAGTCTCAGTTGGATGGTTTGGCTAGGGGCAGCAGACATTTGTCAGAGTCGCAGCCTGCTGGCCCTGCTTCGGTGAGCTCGCCTTGGTCGTATCGGCTAAGCGCTTCGAAGAAGTTGCTACTCACGCGACGACCGACGACTTCTGCTTGCAGGTTTTCGTAAGTTGCAGCATCGATGGGTTCGAATGGCAATCTTGGGAAGGTTGCATTCGCATCAAATCGGGCGAGCAATGCCGCAGAGATATAACCCTCTGCTTTGTCCATCGCTTGATAGAGCGCATCGGCAAGGGGCTCGATTTCGTTTTCACGTAATTCGATCGTCGCCGATGTGTTGTGGTCCGTGTAGTGGCGTTGCACCTGCATGTAGAAATCAAATTGCGCCAAGGCTGCAAATTCATTGATGTTCACAGCATCTGCCCCTGGCAGATTGGCCCAACTCACTTCGGTTGGAATCTCGACAAGCCATTCAGTACAACGAGGGTCGAACGGATCGTTGAGTAAGCGCCCTTCCTCATCCTTATCCGATTGCGACGGCACAACCGTATAGCCGTAGTCCATGCATGCCATGGCCACGGGGTCGTTCTTGCGGAATGTGATCCGACGGATGAACCGTTGAGCCTTGGGTGGATGCCAGCCTGGTGCCGCTCCTGTTAGCAGGCTCTTGGTGCCGGCTGGCTGCACGGTGGTGCATCGGTTGGGACGACGAAGACCGTGACGATCACAGTATTCCCAGACGGTTTCGTTGACGATTGTCTTCCAGCGGTTCAGGAAAGCAGCTTCCTGTTCTTTGTAATGACGGCCCTGTTCTGTATCAGGACGACCCGCTTCCCACCAGTTAAGCCAGGGTGTTCCAAAGGCGTGGACAAAAAAGTCAAATAGCCCTGTGAAGCTGACTCCCACGATTGGATCCCAGGCCCGACTTTGTCGATAGCGCTCAACCTCGAAGCGATGGTTTAGCAAGCAGGCAACGGATAAAGCAGCTGCTTTAAAGGCATCAGCCTGGCCTTGATCATCAGAGGGATCGATTTGATTGAGATGGATTTCAGCAAGGTTGCAGTGGAAGTCCGCACCGAGAATTTCACCGCAGGGATTAAGCCCATATCGGCCTAAACGATGCTCAAGTTCTGCTGCATCAATGGGGCCGTGGTTGGTTTGTAACCAGTTGCCGGCTTCAACTTTTCCCTGGTCGCAATAAATATCGATGAACTCATTACGTAGCTCCTTTGTCGTCAAAAGGTCTGCATTGGCACGCGCAAGGGCTTCTGGCGCGAACTGGATTGCTCCTTCTCCAGACTGAAACTGTTTGTTGACGGCATCGAGCACAACCTCACGACTTGGACGATTGTGATAAACCCGCGTGTGGTTAGCCATACGCAAGGCATCGCGCTCAGGGTCGATGCGCCAATTGCCTTCGCTGTCTTGTTGCCAGAGGTTTTCCTTAGCACCTGCTGCTGAATGATCATCAGCAGAGAACTGACGCATCCCTGCGCTGCGGCGGATGTTGCCAGCCACAATTGTGACGGCTGCTTCGTCAATCAGTAGGCAGCATTCCACTGAGGTGAGTTGACGCCCCACCGCCTTGCCGAGAAGACCTGCGATCCGTCCATAAAGATCTTTGAGCTTCACGGGATTGGCCATCCCTCCAAACCCTTTAAGGGTTTCTCCAACAGGTCTTACGTCGGTGAGGTCGACGCTGACTTCGACAGTTTCTCCTGCAAATTGCTCATCGCTTGAGAGCTCAAGCAGCAACTGATAGCTATCAACCCAGCCTCGACGGGTATCACCGACTTTGACTTGCACGTGGTTGCCATCGATGCTGTGGCTGGTGTGATCTTGGCGTTGGTTCGCAGGGGTAATACCGATATCGGTAATACCAATCACCTTGATTGGATTGCGGATTACGGGCAGTTGATTAATCAGGTGTGGCTCAATGATCGCTCCAGTTCCACAGCCCATCATCGCCAGGTCCATCATCAGACCAAAGGCTTCCCAATCCACGAGATTGGTTGAGGTGCAGTTGTAAGCACCAGAAAAATTCTCAGTTTTTTCGATCCATGGAGTGCCACCTATCCAGAGCCAACGGCCGGAAGGGAGGGCTTTTTTCTCAGCTTGCATCTTGGCCATCAAGGCCACTTCTTGATCTGTGAGTTGACCAAGCTTTCTCAGCCCTTCAAGGTTGCGACTACCAACCTCACTCCAGCTCTCACGACCTGAAGACGTACGCCGGCTATAGGTCCGGTAGAAAACGGGGTTGGCCGCTGGGGCTGTAGCGGGAAAGTCGGTCCGCTGTTCTTCGGCTGAGATCGACGTGATCGTCTCGTCTGGTCGGCAGGTCGTAAGGGTCACAGTCAGGTCAATGCCAAGTTAAGTATCGGAACGCTAACGCCACTAGTGGTGGCTGCAACCAGTCTTAACACCATTGACAGTGTTGCTTAAGGGTCTTGCTTCAGAATGTTGATTGAAAGCGTGGGCTTACGGCTGTTCAGTCATGCAGCGTGTGCCAGAACCAGAATTGATGGATGAGGCCTTTCAGGTGAAGGCTTATGCCGCTGCCGACTTTTCTGATGGTGATCATGCCTTGATTGCGGATCTCGCTGATTACTTGTGCAGCGTCAACCAAATCCCGCATCAGGGATCAATGATTGTCGATATAGGTTGCGGACCAGGAAACATCAGTGAAGGGTTAGCGCGATATTGGCCCGACTCCACAGTTGTCGGTATTGATGGCTCTGAAGCCATGCTTGCTGTCGCAAAAGATCGACAGCAAAAAGCTTCTCCTGATTTAAAGAGATTGAGTTATCGCTGTTTAAACATTTCTGCTATGGCCAGCAGTGCTTTTGCGTTGGCATCCAATGCTCATCTCATTGTCAGTAACAGCCTGATTCACCATCTTCATAACCCTGATCAGCTTTGGATGGCCATCAAAAACCT
>CATBLW010000211.1 GCA_949486985.1 Prochlorococcus marinus str. MIT 9215 | reverse complement strand
CGAGACGTTACGGAGCAAATAATTAGTGCTTCAAATCAAGCCTCCTGCGGAACCTGATGCTGATCAATGGGGCCAGGAATCCCTGGCCTGCTCGAGGATCCAGGCCGCAACCAATTGATCGCCATCTTCGCCAAGAGCGCTTTCATAGCCAGACATCTGGCCCATGCCATCACGGGCAATTTTGGCGATGGCCTCTTGGTTATTGAGTTGGTTGCGTTCAAGCGCAGCAAGCTTGAGGGTGCGACCTCTGCGAATGATGTTGCCTCCATTGAGATGACAACCAACGCAGTGCTGCTGAAAAAGCTCCTGACCAGTCACTGGTTCTGATGCAAGAGCTGCTTCTGAGGCAAGAGCTGGTTGTGATTCAACAGCTACCCCTTGTGAAGAGGCTGCAGCTAAGGCAAAGGCTGGTTCGGAAGAAACGGCAATGCTTGAATCGATCAATAGGCAGGCAAGCGGGATGATCACGGCAAGGCCTACCGCTCTGATCAAGGCAACTCCCCGAAGCAATTGAGGCAGGATCATGCAGACTCCAGCAGGTCTCTAGCGATTCGATAGGCCATCGGCAGGATTGTGTTCAGGAGGGAAGCAAGGCTGCGAGTTTTGTGCGGAAGTCTCCCTTTGGCATGCCTCCTTTCAGTTCGGCATGAATCGTGAAGTCGCCCTCTGGATCGCTAACGATCAAATAGGTGGGCCAGCCCATTCCCTCCTTTTTGGGGTACTGCTGGAGCAGGATCTTCCTGTACTTCCGGTACATCTCAGTGTCCTGAAGCATCACGGAAACGAACTCACACCCCAGCTCTGTCGCCACAGCACCGTCGTAATGGCTCATGCGATGACAAGTTCCGCAGTCCTCTGAACTGAATTTGATGACATGCATGAGGGAATGAAACGCCGTTAAACCAAGATTAGCGAGACCATTAGGCAAGCTAGAAACCAACCGTGATTGGTTCGGCATCATCTTTTACGAATCAGCCACGAGATCCTGCAGTGGCATCCTTCATCGACCAAAACAAAGCGATAGAGGCGAGCATCAACTGAACAATCAATACAGAGAACGTTGCGAAGACCTGAATCATTGATTCAAACGAGAATGACTAGGCAACTTCTCTGCTGCATTGCAAAGGCAACCCATCACTCCAGATTTGCTCAACAGAGCTCTTGATCTTTGACGTTTGCTTTGCGTGGTTGTGGTTTGCGTGGTCTTGCTTTGCGTCGTTGTGCATTGCGACGCCTTGCTTAGCGAATAACCCTTCGCGCTTGGCCGTTGCTTTCAACAACATCTATTTATTGAGATCTGGTTGCGATTCAGGAGATTCGTGGCGAGGGTTAAGTGACGACGTTCAGCTCTGTAAGCCATGGTGGTTCGCTCGCTGACCACAGCTACTCGCAAACGCATCAAGGAAATCATCCATCGCCTAGCCACTGGCGAGGCTGTCAGCCTGGATGAGCGGGCTCAACTGCAGAAATACGCCATCCACATTCCTTTTATTGCTTCCATGGTGAGCCAAGCCCTTAAAAATCGATCAGAGCTCGAATCTGCTGGACTGATTGAAGGATCAGAGGGTTAGCAGGCTTGAGAGAGCCTGATGGAGCCCTCTAGCGTCACAGTCTCCTAATCATTGGCATATCCCTTGGTGTAGCAAGCGCATAACAAGGGAACAGGAACCCGATCACCCCTTTAAAGAGTGCACGCCTTCTGAAGTTCATGTAAAGAGAATGGGTCGCGAACTTCTCAAGCGCATTGCAAAGGCCGTCCATTCCTCCAGAGCTGATCCGCAAGGCTCTTATCTTTGATGTTGTGCTGTGCATCCTGCTGCTTGTTGCGTCGTTCTTCGCTCCAGGGAAGACTTGGCAGATCGGCTTTTTGATTGGCGCATTAGCCTTCGTCCTTGATGCCATCAACGCTTCACGCATTCTTGATCAACATGAAAGTGATTAGTTAGCAAGCTGCCATGTGGTCAAAGGTGTGAACAAAGCAACTGGCCAAGACGTTCATATCCGTACTATTAGCCACCATATCCTCTTGCGAATCGCCAGGGTTACTCAACAATCAACTGGCCAGCCAAATGATTGGTTAACCGTCAAAAAAGTTTGG
>CATBLW010000210.1 GCA_949486985.1 Prochlorococcus marinus str. MIT 9215 | reverse complement strand
GGGGTTTACGGCTACGGCTCACACCGTGGAGCGACCATCCCTGAGGGATACCTGAAGGTGGAAGTTCCCCAGCCAGATGGCAGCCGCTTCGAAGAAGAAATCCTTCATCCAGCCAGCCCTGGCAGCGTTTACCACATGACCAAGACGCTCGATCAGCTGCTCTTCCTTTACTACAACAAAAACGACCAAATCAGAATCACCGACTTGCATCAAGGCATCGTCTGGGGGACCAACACCGATGCGACCTCAAAGGATCCGCGCCTAACCAATCGCTTTGATTACGACGGTGACTACGGCACCGTGCTGAACCGTTTCCTGATGCAGGCCGCCATTGGCTACCCGCTCACCGTGCATGGCACGGGTGGACAAACACGAGCCTTTATCCACATCCGCGATTCGGTGAAATGCGTGCAATTGGCGTTAGAGAACCCACCGGTCAAAGGCGAACGGGTGAAGATCTTCAACCAAATGACCGAAAGCCATCAAGTTGGTGAACTGGCCAAGAAGGTTGCCGCTCTAACCGGTGCAGAAATCAACAATCTGCCCAATCCCCGCAACGAAGCGGTCGAAAATGATCTGATCGTTGATAACCGCTGCTTCATCGAACTGGGCCTCAAGCCCACCACCCTCGACGACGGATTATTGGCTGAAGTGGTTGATGTGGCACGCCGCTGGGCGGACCGCTGCGATCGCAGCCGGATCCCCTGCGTGTCAGCCTGGACATCAACCCAAGCACAGGCGATCAACACGACGTCCTGAAGACCCTTTCGCCACCATCTAGCTGAACACCGTGAAGATCGCCTTTTTCACCGAGACCTTCCTCCCCAAAGTGGATGGAATCGTGACAAGACTGACCAAAACGGTGCAACACCTTGTTGAAGCAGGCGATGAGGTGTTGGTGTTCTGCCCTGAAGGCTGCCCGGATGAGTACATGGGGGCGAAGTTGGTAGGAGTGCCAGCGATGCCGCTACCTCTCTATCCAGAGCTAAAGCTTGCCCTGCCTCGCCCAGCTGTTGCTGAAGCACTAGAAGCGTTCCAACCAGATCTCGTCCACGTGGTTAACCCAGCCGTACTTGGTCTTGGAGGCATTTGGCTGGCAAAAACCAGCGGAATTCCACTCGTTGCTAGCTACCACACACACCTACCGAAGTACTTGGAGCACTACGGCATGGGCATGCTGGAGCCTTTGCTCTGGGAGCTGCTCAAGGCCGCCCACAACCAAGCCGTTCTCAATCTCTGCACCTCTACAGCGATGGTGGCTGAACTGAGTGAGAAAGGCATCCAGAACACTGCCCTTTGGCAGCGAGGTGTGGACACCGAACTGTTCCGCCCAGAATTACGTAGCGACTCCATGCGCAGCAAGCTCCTGGGAGAGCATGACGATCAAGGCGCGCTGTTGCTTTATGTAGGACGACTGTCTGCAGAAAAACAAATCGAGCGCATCAAGCCGGTTTTGGATGCGCTCCCGCAAGCCCGTCTGGCTCTTGTTGGTGATGGGCCCTACCGTCAACAACTGGAAAAAGCCTTTGAAAACACAGCCACAAACTTTGTTGGCTATCTAGAAGGCGAAGAACTGGCCAGTGCCTATGCGAGCGGGGATGCTTTCTTGTTCCCATCGAGCACAGAAACCCTTGGGCTCGTCCTCTTGGAGGCCATGGCTGCCGGATGCCCTGTCGTGGGTGCTAATCGCGGCGGGATTCCTGACATCATCACGGATGGCGTCAATGGCTGTCTGTACGAGCCTGATGGAACAGATGGAGGATCAGCCAGTCTGATCAGCGCGACGCAACGACTCCTCGGCAACGATGTGGAACGTCAAGGCCTGCGAAAAGCGGCACGCCAAGAAGCCGAACGTTGGGGCTGGGCAGGTGCCACTGATCAACTTCGCAGTTATTACCGCGAGGTCCTTGCCAAACCTCTGCAGATCGCAAGCTAATCATCTATCTAGCCCTGGCTCTACCAGCTGAGTCTTGTTTGTCCTTAAACCACTCAACCATGACCGCCTTAACAAGCGGTGCAGCCACCGTGCCTCCGAAGCCACCTGAATTTTCTCCCAAGGCAACCACCACAAGGGTTGGCTGGTCTTCAGGGGCATAAGCAGCAAACCAAACATGATCCCGCCCGGGAGGGGCCTCTGCTGTTCCGGTTTTACCAGCCACTGGTGGAAGTGCTGAATCCTTAAGAAGGGTTGCTGTGCCAGAGGTCACCACCAACCGCAAACCCTTGCGAATGATCTCCAACGTGGACGGTTGCAAACCAATCGCTGTGCGTTTCAGGGGTCGTTCAACCAAATGAGGCGTCACCAAATACCCCCCATTGGCAATGGCTGCATACATCCTTGCCATCTGCAAAGGAGTCACCTCCACAGCCCCCTGACCGATGGCTGCTGTGATCGTGTCCACAGAGCGCCAGGGTTCCCCAAAAACCTTCAATTTCCACACCTGATCACCCAACAATCCAGGCGCCTC